>JAEUTR010000372.1 GCA_016787365.1 Bacteroidia bacterium | reverse complement strand
CTATTAGCCAATCTGCAATTTCATTAGCTTTTTTGTTTTCGCCATGACTTAATAGTTCTTCAATTTTTTGTAAATTGTGTTTAAGATAATTCGGGTAGTTTCTACTTAAAAAACCACTTAGTTTAAAAGTATAATGAGTTAGTTGTATGAATTTTTTCTTTGTTTTTTCTTTGCAGTTGCCGTATACTAAAACGCATAAATCATCTGATTCGTGATACGTTTTTGAGGAGCGAATAGTTGAAATTAATTTATTGGAAAGATCAGCGTTTAGTGAAATTAAATAATTTTGAAATTCTGTAAAGTGGAATTCAGATAGCAGGAAAATTTGTTTTTGTATGCTTAGCATAAACTATTATTGACATAATATTTACTCAAAGCTACATTTTTGCCATATATTTTTTAATTTAAATAGAGGATATTTAGTAAGTGAGATTATTGTAATTTCACCGGAATGTGATGATAGTGAACTAATTCGGCTATTAATAATCTCACATGTTCAAAATCATTCGAGTCATTATAAGTTACTTTCAGCTTTTCAGTGTATTGTTTTCTCTGGTTGGTTAAATACTGAGAGGTAAAGTAATATGCATCTATCGTTAAATCATTTTCTTTAACTACAATTTGATCCGATGTGATTTTTTTGTAACGTTTATATGTAGTAATTACTTTATCATATTGCTTTAAACTAAAATAACCCATAATCAAAGCAACAAACATCCCATCTAAAAATTTTTGAAATGGAATTTGCTGATATGAAATTAACGTATCTTCTAAAATTTTCACTGATTTGTTTTTGTCTGCTTCATCACCGGTTAAAAGTATGGCAGAATAAAAACATTTCAAATTAATGAGTTTAATGATATACTCTCCGTTTTCCCAAATATCTTTTGCTAATTCAGATTCTAATTTTTGCTTTAAAAAAGAAATATTTTCTTTGATGTCATTAGGTAAAGTCTTATGATAATCATCTCTGAAGATAAATGCATATGAACTCATGTAGTGACTTGCTTGAACAGAGAAAGAAAAAATTTCAGGAATATTAATGTAGCTTTTCCAAAACTTTAAAAATGAACTGATACTGTTCATTTTTTTAACTTCTGTAAGCATTGCTTCAGTGTTGTTATTATTTACATCTAATTGTAATCGAAGACCTAATATCTTGAAATACATATCATCTAAATAATGAAAACAGACATGCGCATTATTTAAAAAATCACGTTCTAAATCATCTAAAGCTTTTACAGTTTCCTGTTTAAAAAAATCCGGATGGCTTAAAAAACTTAGTTCGTAGTATTTGCCAAAACGAGCCAGTAAATTAATAGAGTTGGATTCGTGTTTAACATATTGATCAAAAAAACCAAGAGCTTTATTAGATTGTGTTTTTGAAATATTGTCTTTGCCTTTAAAAAATAGATATTCTCTCAGATACAAATAAATAGAGTTTTTGATTTGTTCTAAAACGATATAATCATTTACTTTTTTATGATATTTATTAGCATCTTTTGATTCGGTAATAAAACATTGTTGAGCAAAAAACTTTGTAACTTCAATTAACGTTGTATAATCTTCAATTTTTTCAGCTACATCATATAACCATTCAGCTATATCATTTGCTTTTTGTTTATTGCCTTTGCTAAGAAGTTCTTCAATAATTTGGAGATTATGTTTTAAGTAGTTTGGGTAATTTCTGCTTAAGAAGCCGCTTAATTTAAATGTATGATGTGTTAATTGGAGAAATTTCTTTTTTGTTTTTTCGGCTGAGTCGCCATAAATTAAATGACACAACTCATCAGAATCATGATGTGTTTTTGAGTGACGGATAGCTGTTACAAGCTTATATGGAAGTTCGGCATTGGAATTTAAAAGATATTCGGAAAATTCCTTAAAGTGGAATTCAGATAACAATAAAACTTGTTTTTGTATACTAATCATAGTGTCATTTATTGTACAAAGATTTGTCTAAACCTAAATATAATGTTTTATTAATACAAACATATTTTGATAAATAATTTTAAAATGCCTGGTTAATTCAGGTTAACATAGGTACTACAAATTCCAGTTAATTGGGGCTAAATTTTTCGAAATTAGGTAGGCATTAGTTTTTGAAAAATGCTTACTGCCAAAAAATGCGCCGCCCGCCAAAGGAGAAGGATGAGCAGCTGTTAAAACTAAATGCTTATCTAAATCGATTAAGGAAATTTTTGTCTTAGCGAAATTGCCCCATAAAAGAAATACACAATTTTCTTTTTCTTCGGAGATCATTTTAATCACAGCATCCGTAAATTTTTCCCATCCTTTTTTTTGATGACTGGCGGGTTCCCCTGCTCTAACCGTTAAAGTAGCATTCAGTAATAACACTCCCTGCTTTGCCCAATCGGTCAAATCTCCATGTCCTGGTATTTCAAAGCCAATACTCTCAGACTTTAGTTCTTTAAATATGTTAACCAAAGAGGGCGGCGGTTTAATGCCTTTGTTTACAGAAAAACTCAGTCCATGCGCCTGATTAGGCCCATGATAAGGATCCTGTCCTAAGATGACAACTTTCACATTTTCGAAAGGAGTTAGTTTCAGGGCATTAAACACTTCAGTTTGTTTTGGGTAAACGGTATGCTGAGATCTTTCAGTTTTCAAAAATGCTTTTAGTTCATCAATGTATGGCTTATTAAACTCCTCTTTTAATTTAATATCCCATGAATTATCAATCATTTTTGCTGTCATTTTAATATTGTTAATTGTTTTTAAGAAAAAAGTCTCATTTTTTTCAGTCTTTTTTTTTGTTCTTAGCGAAATTACTATATATTTGTTTCTGTAATTATAAAAATTGAAAATTATGAAAAAATTAGCTTTACTATCAGCTTTGTTAATCGCTTTTTGTGCATCATTAACTTCTTGCAAATCGCACGAAAAATGTCCTGCTTACTCTAAAGCTAATACTTCAACTTCTGCAAAAAAATCTGTTTAATCTTTATGCTTTGGCATAAACTTTCAGATATTAATCAGTTAAACGACATTCAGAATCTTTCAAAAGAACAGCACATTGGTGCTGTTCTTTTATTTAAGCATAGTACTAGATGTTCTATAAGTTTAATGGCACTTAACCGGCTTGAAACTAAATGGAAAGATGAAGAGGGAATTCCTACTTATTACCTTGATTTATTAAATCATCGAGATATTTCAAATGAAATTTCTTCTTTATATTCTGTAGAACACGCTTCGCCTCAAGTTTTATTAATTAAAAACGGAAGCTGTATTTATCATAATTCGCATAATGGTATTTCTGTCGCCGAAATATTAGAAACTGTAAAAGCTTACAGTTAACTCCACACAAAATTAATTATTTGCTTTAAGTCAGGATGTAAACTCTTTGCTACTGGGCAAGTATGAGCGGCATGTTCGTATATCTTTTTTTCTTTATCACTATATTGTTTATTTGGGAATGTGATAGTAATATGAATTTCTCCGATGCGTCTAGGTTCTGCGTACATTACTTTTGTTACTTCTGCAGTAGCTCCGTCAACAGGCGTAATGCCATCTTTCATAGCTACAATTCCCATAATAGAAATCATACAACTGGCTAATGCCGTAGCTACCAAATCGGTTGGCGAAAACATTTCTCCTTTTCCGTGGTTATCTTTTGGCGCATCAGTATATATTGTGGTATTTGATTGCAGGTGCGTTGCTTCAGTTCTTAATTCACCCAAATAAGTTACTTTACTAGTAATCATAACAGTTGTTTTAAATCAAAGATAACCAATTTAACAAAATCATTGGTATTTATACAAAATTAACAAGATAATTAAAGCCAGATAATGCTTATAAAATAACCAAATGAATGCGTTTACAGCTAAATAACACAAACAAATCCTTATCTTTAAATAAAAATAATAACTACTTTTGTCAACCAATGATTAAGCATGTTTTATATAGTTTTGTATTAGTTTTTTTATACAGTACATACTTTTCTCAAAGTACAACACAAGCTATTGAAAATGGGGATGATCCTAATGTGTTGTACCGTAACGAAATGTCGTTTGGTGTATTTGCTCATAGTCGTGGCTTTGGATTAAATTTCATGCGAGCAAAACATGTTACAGGTACACGTAAACGTTTGCTGGAAGTAGAAGCTTTAAATATGAAGCATCCTAAAGAGATTAAAGTGTCAAATAATGCAGATAATTCGAAACGCTTTATTTATGGAAAGTTAAATAATATTTTATTATTCAGAGCAGGAGTTGGTTACCAAACTACTTTATTCAGACGTTCAGATAGAAAATCAGTAGAAATCAGAACTTCATATTATGTTGGTGGTAATGTAACTTTTGCAAAGCCTAATTATATTTTAGTATATCGTGAAAGTATAGTAGGAACTAAATATCAGGAGTCAATAAAATATAATCCTGAAGTACATACGATTGATAGCATTTCGGGAAGAGGGCCTTTGGTTGATGGGTTATCTGAAATGAAAATATATCCCGGAGTGTATGCTAAAGTAAATTTAAGTTTTGAGTATGCCCCTTTTTCAAATAAAGTAAAAGCCATTGAAACAGGTGTTATATTTGATTATTATCCTAATGCTTTGCCAATTATGGCAAATAACCCTACCGAAAACTTTATTGTAACCTTATATGTTGGTTTTGTGTTTGGTAAAAAATGGTTCTAAAAATGGAAAACGTTAACGAAAAAATAATTCTTGAAAGACCCCGTAAACCGGATTGGCTAAGAGTGAAATTACCAATAGGAGAGGAGTATTTAAAAGTAAGAAATATAGTTGCCACACATAAACTTCATACCATTTGCGAAAGCGGTAATTGTCCAAATATGGGCGAATGTTGGGGAGCCGGTACTGCTACATTTATGATACTTGGCAATATTTGCACACGTTCTTGTGGATTTTGTGCGGTTGCTACCGGTAAACCTAAACCGGCAGATTGGGATGAACCCAAACGTGTCGCTAATTCAGTAAAATTAATGGGTGTAAAACATTGCGTGATTACATCGGTTGATAGAGACGATTTAAAAGATGGTGGTTCCATTATTTGGGCAGAAACCATTAAAGCGATTCGTGAAATTAGTCCTGAAACAAAATTTGAATGTTTAATCCCGGATTTTGCGGGTAAGTGGGAAAATCTTCAACGTATTATTGATGTTAAACCTGATATTGTTTCACATAATATTGAAACGGTTAGACGACTAACAGCCCAAGTTCGTATACAAGCTAAATATGATAGAAGCATGGAAGTTCTTAAACGTTTACATGAAGCCGGTGTGAGAACTAAATGTGGACTAATGGTTGGGTTAGGTGAAACAGAAGAAGAGGTATTAGAAACGATCGATGATTTAGCGGCAGTACATTGTGATGTAATGACGATTGGACAATATTTACAACCAACTCCAAAGCATTTACCTGTAGCAAGATTTGTGCACCCAGATGAATTTAAAAAATGGGGTGAGATAGCTTTATCCAAAGGATTTAGATATGTGGAGAGTGGGGCATTGGTTCGCTCATCTTACCATGCCGAAAAACACGTTTTTTAATTTTACCTAAATTCCATCAATGAACTCTCTCTTTTCTATTCTCTTAAAAAATATTATTCTCTTCTCTTTAATTATTATTAGTTTGGTATTTGTGTTCACACAATATATTGGGTACAAACAAGTTCGATATATATTTGCAGGAGTAGGAGCATTGTTTGTTGTTGCTTCTTGCTGGGAGGCTTATACTCTTTCACAAGTTAAAAAAGATACTCGAAAATTTATATACTTCACGGATGGTTTTGTTGCAAAACGTATAATCAAAATCATTTCATTTATATGTATTGGAGTGTTAATGTATATTTCAGGAAGCATTATCAGGTATATGGCATTTTTATGTTTCATCATTGCATTTACTGAAATTATAGTAACGCTTTGGCGAAAATTTAAAAACTTATGTTTTGTAGCATTGGAAGATGATGTATTAATTGTGTCTACAAATAAAATAGATACAACCTCTGCTAAAGAAATACAAAAAGTAGAAACAAGGCATGGGTTAACCTATTTTGTTAACTATAACAAAAAAACAATTACCCTTCGTACAGATATGATGAGTGAAAAAGAAGAATTTAGTTCAGCTTTAAACGCATGGATTATCAAAAATAATTTAACTGATAAGGTTATTGCACAATAAAATTAATCTTCTATTCCTATATGAATCAAAGCATCGCCTTGATTCACTACAGGCTGATTATTGATGCCAACAATATATCCATCAACTGTTGATAATACCTTGTGTTCAATTTCTCCAAAAGGATTGCATATTACGCCAAGCAAATCATCTTTAGAAACATAAGAACCATTCATTTTATTCATGTGAAACAGCCCACTTGTATTGGCTCTTATCCAGGTATCTTTAGTTATTTTTACAGCATGATTTTTTGGAATATCAATATCTATCATATGGTAGCTTTTCATTAAACGTAAACAGCCGTTAACGCCTTCGTTAATAGCATTGTAATCAAAACGCATACTCTCTCCGCCTTCATATACTAAAATAGGCTTCCCTTTTTTAGCAGCTTCTTTTCTAAATGTACCTTCTCTGTATTTACTATCAATAATCAAGGGCGGTGAAAATTTTTTGGCTAACGAAATGTTTTCCGGAAATTCAAATACACAACGTATTTGTGGACTGTTACTAATTTTAGCGCCACCTGTATGAAAATCAATTCCAAAATCAATTAAAGGAACAATATGTTTCATTAAATCGTAAGCAATTCTGCTCCCAAACGAACCATTTTTATTTCCCGGGAAACAGCGGTTCAAATCGCGTCCATCAGGTAAGTCTCTGCTACCAAATAAAAAAGATACACTATTAATTACAGGAATAGCAATTACACTACCGCAGTTCAAATTCCGGATTTCATCGCGTGTAATTATTTTTCTAATGATTTCAATGCCATTAGTTTCTTCACCATGCATTCCGGCAGAAAGCAATAGAGTAGGACCTTTTTTGTTACTTCTAAAAACAAAAACAGGAATTTCAATATTTGTTTTTGTATGTAAGCCGTATGAATTTAAAACAATTTGTTTAGCTTCACCTGCTTTGATGGTTTGAGAATTTATAATGAAATCTTCCATTATTGTCCGGGAGCATTAAATTCATTGCGTTCTACATACTCAATTATTTTTCCGGCAATATCAATGCCTGTTGCACCCTCAATACCTTCAAGACCTGGGGATGAATTTACTTCCATTACCAAAGGACCTCTGTCGCTTTGTAGTAAATCAACTCCGGCAATACCAAGACCTAGTTTTTTTGCAGATTTAATAGCAGTAGCTCTTTCTTCGGGACTTAATTGAATTAAAGATGCGGTGCCTCCTCTGTGTAAATTGCTTCTGAATTCTCCTTCTTTTGCCTGACGTTTCATTGCACCTACGATTTGGCCATCTACTACAAATACACGAATATCAGCACCTTTCGATTCTTTAATATATTCTTGTACTAACATATTGGCATCTAGTTTTAAAAAGGCTTCTATAACTGATTTTGCAGCTTTATCATTTTCAGCCAAAATCACACCAATACCCTGTGTGCCTTCTAATAATTTAACTACACAAGGTGCTCCGCCAATACTTGCAATAACCGACTCAATATCTTTTGGTTCGTTTGCAAAAGCTGATTTTGGCATGCCTATACCGGCACGAGCCAATATCTGTAAACTACGCAGCTTGTCTCTTGAGCGTACTAATGCCTGAGACTCAACTGCTGTAAATATTTTCATCATCTCAAACTGGCGAACAACAGCTGAACCATAAAATGTGGCACTTGCGCCAATGCGTGGAATAACAGCATTCACATCTGTTACTTCTTTGCCATTATAATAAATATGCGGGCGACTTTGCTCAATCACTAAAACACATTTCATGTGATCGAGTACTAATACTTCATGCCCACGTAGTTCAGCAGCTTCAATTAAGCGCTTGGTAGAGTATAAATTTTTGTTTCGGGATAGGATAGCAATTTTCATTGATGGGAATTTAATTTTTTATTTTAATAAAGTATTTAAATTTAATCCATTGGTGTAAATTAAATTTACATCAACAATAAATTTTCCTTTCAATAAACGTCTTCCAATAAGCACAGGGTAGCGCATATTTTCACGATCGCTTAAAGAAATAGTTGTATTTATTTTTTTTCTTCCAATGCTTATTAAAGTTTTAATAATATAACGTTCTTCCATTTCACCAAACGAATTTTTGATTTTTTTTCTGGTAAATTCTTCAAACTGATAAATTCTGTCGTCTAATAATTGAAATGTTAGAATTTGTTTTCCTTCTTCGGTTTTTAAAACTAAATTATTACAATGAATGGAACAGGTATATGCACCTGTATCTATTTTGGCCTCTATTTTATTAATGTCCAATAATGGAAAATTCACAAATTCTCTTCGGCCAATTAATTTTATTTTGTGTTGAGTCGCTAGCATATAATACTACTCCAAATTAATTCATTTTATCGGGAAACAAAAAATTATTTTTAGTAAATCAATATTCTAAAAAATAAATATCATCGTAAGGCGAATTAATAGGAGAACCCAAATTTACAGGAGCAGACCAAGATTGACTAGCGTCATTCCATTCGCTTTTAAAGATATCGTATCCGCCCATGTTTTCGTTGCCTTTTGATGAAAAATACAAGGTTTTCCCATCTTTTGATAGCGAAGGGTATTCTTCATCTGAGGTGCTGTTAATACTAGAAATGTTTAATGGAACAGGCGTCCATTTACCATTTGCCATTTTTTTTAACTGATAAATGTCTTTTCCGTTAGCATCATTTTCGCCATAACTCGAATAGAATACAGTGTTTTTATCTGGGGTTAAATATAAAAGGGATTTAAAGTCTTTCTTTTTATCAATAGAGGATCTCATGTCGTCAGTAATAACTAACACTTTTCCACCGGATTCTAACTGAGTGAGTGAATTCTGAATAGCATTTTGATCAACATGTTTTTTACCATAAATTTCAAGTATCACAGGACTATTTACTAACTTGATACCATTGTAACAATAATTGATTTCCTGTTCTATTTTTAAACTTTTAAGATCTTCAGGGCTACAAACAGCTTTATACTTTGTGTAATAATTTATAGCAGTACTAAACCGATAACTTACCTGATTAGCTTTTGCTAAATAATATAATACTTCTATGGGAATTGTTTTTTCGGAAAGACAGAATTCAAGAGCTTTTATACAATTGGTTTTATCTTTCTTGGTATTATATAAGCATACTCCATATCGATAGGCATCTAAGGGTTCCAAATCTATATATAATTCTAATGTCTGATAAATTAAAGCAGCTTCCTGATATACTGCCAGATTATATAAATTTTCAGCAAGCGCTAAATCTTCCTTATCTTTTGCCGCTTCTTCAGCATTACGTTTTGGCTTTTTTTGTATTGGAAATTTTTCTTCTGTTTTTACTACCGCTAAAGGTTTTGGCGGGGTTATATCAAAAGAAATTTTAGCAGCTTCTGATTCTGTAAAGTAATTGTTAATCTTTATTGTTTTTTGTTGGGCAATAGTTTGTAAACGGATGATTTGTTTTAATTCAAAATCACCTTTTTTATCAGGGATTTCAAACGAACTGAGTTGTTCAGAGTATCCCTCTGCCTCAACAGAAATATCATATTTAGTACCTGATACTAATACCATTAAATAGTGACCTGATGAGGGATTGGTTTTATATACACCGGCAATTTCCCCGGTATTTGAATTGAATACTGTGATGTAAGCTTGTTTTGAAGGAACAGAATCTAAAGTACTAAAATTGCCTTTAATAATAGAGTTTGCAGAAGTGTGTTGAGGTAATTTTATCTGAATGTATTCGTAGCTGTTATTTCTTCTGTTACTGCAGTATGAGGCTGTTTGATCACTTTCATCGGGAATATATAAAATGTCGTCATATGTTGAATTGATTGGATATCCCATATTTTGTGGTCTTGACCAAGGAGATAAACTATCTTTTCGTGTGCATTTAAAAATATCATAACCGCCCATGCTGTTATGACCTTTTGATGAAAAATAAAGGGTGTTCCCATCTTTAGTGAGGTAGGGATAATTTTCATCATAAGCCGTGTTAATTTCAGGACCTAAAATTTCGCTTGTGCCAAGAGTTCCTGATGGTAATTTTACGTTTTTAAAAAGGTCTGTATGTTTTTGCTCCTTTTCCCCGTAGCTTGCATGATAGTATTCCTGTGATGTATTGTTACACATTAATAATTTTTCTTCTTTCTTTTTATCAATAGAAGATTTAAAAAAATCTGTTTTTAAACGAACTCTTTCATTAATTAAATCAGGATTATAATTTGATAAAATATTATCGGATTGTGAAGGTGTTTTTTTTACAATTTCGATATTAATCTGATCATTCATTAAATTAATACCATTCATTCAGTTTTTTATCAATAAGGGGCCATTTAGCCCTTCAAAATCATAAGGCTTTACTTTTCCTCTGTATATTTCAAATGCTTTCATCGCATCCTGAAAGAGGTAAGATAAATGGTATGCTTTCCCTAAATAAAAAAATACATCAACAGGCACTTCTGCCACGGCTGCAGCAATAAGTAATGAATTTATAGCTTTAGCTTTATTTTTATCCAATTTTAAAAGACAAATCCCGTAATAATAATTTACAAAAGGATCTCCCAAATCATTTTTTAGTAAACCTGAGTATAACTCTAAGGCTTTTTCATAATCATCAGCTTTAAATGCGGCAAGCGCTTCTTCGGGTTTCTTTTTTTCTTCTTCTAATTGTTTTTTTACTAATTCATCAATATTAGTGGTGTTACCATTTTTATGTGCCTGTTTATTTAGTAAATAGTTGTTTAAAGATAACTCGTTGTTTATTTTTGTAGTATCAATGTTTGATCTTAAATAAAATACCTTTTCATTTTCGTCAGCAAAAAAACTATGAATCATTAAAACTGGTTTATTTTTTTCATTTAGTTTTACTTTTAATTCCTGCTGGCAAATTTCATAATCTGTTTTTAAAGGAACTTCCACAAATTCTTCGGTAATACCATAGCCTGATATTTCCACTTTGAAATGGTATTTAATATTTGGTGCAAGTATTAAAAGGTAATTGCCTGTGTAATTACTGGAATTATATATGCCTACTAATTCATTATTAGAAACATTGTACACATTTATTTTTGCTCTTTTTATATTTGGGTTACCTATCACTTCTACATGCCCTCTGATAACAACTAACGCAGGATCTTTTGAGCTGGGAGCAGCCTTAAAAACATCGTATTTATCATCTTCACTTAATCTGTTTGAAATGAAATAGATAAATTTTTTCTTTTTAGGTTCATTAACAGATTCTTTTACTTCAGAATTTTTAGGCTGAAGACTGTCTTTTTGTTGAGCGCAATTAATTAAACTAGCAAACTGAAAAAGGACAAATAGTAATATCTTAAAAAAGTGTGGACGCATAACAATCAGTTACCTAATTTATAAATAAACTTTAATTAAAAAAATAAAAGTAATGAGTCGTATAATTGTTTATATAAAGCGGGAGGGATTAACATCCTCATCAATTCTGTTATTATTTTGTAAGGCATGAACTAATTGTTTGGCAAAGTAGGGAGCAATCATAACTGCTTTGGTTCCTAAGCCATTAAATACAAATATATTTTTATGTTCAGGATGATTGCCAACCACAGGTCTTCTGTCAATAACAGATGGTCGTACCCCCGCTTCATGAGCAATAATTTGATAAGGCGTTGATATAACTGAGTTTATTTTTTCTATCAGATAGTTTTTTGCTTTTTCAGAAGGAAGGTCATTAAGTTCTTCCCATTCGTAAGTGGCGCCAACTTTAAATAAATTATCTCCCAAGGGCATTATGAAAAATCCTTTGTTAAAAATATCTCTTGTTAATAGAATGTGTTTACTGTATATGGTCAGCGTTTCACCTTTTGCCGGCTTCATGGGTATCCATTTAAAATATGGGTTTTTGGAAATCAAATACCCTTCGCAAAAAATGATATTTTTGGCCGTAATTGTTTTGTAATTTATATCAGTATCTGAAACAGTTAATTGATTAAAATCAAATTCTTCTTCAGTGTATTGCTGTGTGTCTGTCAAATGATTTTTAGTACATTCTAAAAAATGTGGAACGTTTAAATTACCGGCATGTAAAACTTTTGAGTATGATTTCACAGAATAATGTTCGTCAATATTTAAATTTTCGTAAGTCTGCGAGTCTAAAAAAATATTTTCTAATTCGGGATCATTGGCTTTTTTTAGCCATAATTTTTTTTCCTGTTCTTCGGTAAATGGTTTTATAATTTTGCGTTGATGTATTAAGGTAGTATTAAATTCTTTTTCCCAATATTCATAAAAAGAAATTAATTCGGGAACTAAATCATCTGCCATCCAGCTTTTGGTTAATCGTTTAAACACAATTGGATTCCAGATGCCTCCTGCAATTTTTGAACTGGAGGATAATTGTGAATTATTTATCACGGAAACAGAATAACCCGCTTTAATTAATGCTAATGCAATAACTGAACCTGCAATACCTTGTCCGATGATTAAAAAATCTACATTGGAATTATTTTTTTTTGGCAGGAGCATAGGAACCATATTTTATACCTCTGTATGCACTTGAAAAGTAAAGAACTAGTCTCACTCCATAAACCATTTGTACCTGATTATAGTCACAAAAAACCTGACCACCAATACCTACATCGTATTTTATTTTATAAATCGCTTCAATAACAGCGTATCCACCAACAATATTATACACGGTTGCGAGATTATAATTACTCGAGTCACTTAATGGTCTTCTAAAATAAGATGTTGAAGGCCCTATGAATGCTGATAGGTTATATTTTTCTCTTTCTTTTCTTAACCCGTAACATAAATGAAAACTGTAATTATTGGCAGCTGTATAATCCACGCCGCTCATAAAACCACCAGCCCTTAATTGATGTGTTTTTATATGAAAAGAAAAATCGGCTCCAATATTCTTTTCATCTTTGGGCCATCTTGTATTATATCCCGCACCTGCACCTACAGATAACCAGTTATTATAAACCCTGTAACGCTTACCGTCATACGCAATTTCTTTTTTTGGATCAAATTTTGTTGTATCAGACTGAGCAAAATACTTTTCTCCAAAAAGAATACAGAAAGCGAGTATAAATATTGTTTTCAAGTGATGCGAAGATATAAAAAACATTTTAACAATTAGTGCCGTACATTTTATAAAGACTACCTTTAATATATTGAAAACGTTTAAGCTCATATTAAATTGTTTAACTATAGTTTTTTTTATGATATCATGTTCTGTGGAAACAGAGGATGTAAAAAAAACAACAGTAAAAACTCAGTTATCAAATTGGGTTACTGGAAATTATACGTTTCAATCGAAGTATGGAAATTATTTTGAAAACTGGAAAAGATTGGATAGCGCTACTTATTTTGGATTAGGCTATTTTTTAGACATAGAAAATATAGACACTTTGTTTAGACAAAGAATGAAACTTCAGCAAACGGATGATGGTGTGTTTATGTATTTTAACGTTAAAAATCAAAATAACAATAAAGATGTTGAGTTTAGATTAACTAAACAGGAAAATAAAGTGTACACTTTCGAAAACCCTTTCAGAGATTACCCATCTATTGTAATATATAAAATTCTTTCGGATACATCTATTAATGTGGTAATGAATGGATTTAAAGACGGTGAGGAAAAAAAAGAGGATTTTGTTTTGACAAAAAAGAGGGAAACTATTTTGCCATTATCCATGCATTAGGAAAATTTGATTTCACAGATGCCAGCAAAGCCGTTGCATCTTCTTTTGTATCAAATCCACCACAACTAACTACATGAAGCCCTTTGTTATTAGTTCCGCTAATACCGGCACTTACATGTTTTGATTGTAATTCTTTCACTAATTTTTCGGCATTTTTTTCTATTCCAAAACAGCCAACTACTACTTGATATTTACCATCAAATGATTTAGTGTTTTTAGAAGCAACATACACCGGCTTGTAAACGGTTGTTTTATCAGCCACAGCAATGCTGTCATTTACGGATGCAACTAACACATGTCCGTTTTCTGATAATTTAAATGTAGCAAAACCATTAGCGTCAACCAACAAAGATGGTTTTTCGATAACCGGAATAATAACGGACTTATGATTGTTTAGTTTACTTGGTGTGTATGTTTTTTCGGGAGTATAAAACGGATTAAAAGACGATTGCAACAGAGGTTTCATTGGCTCTGAATACGCAGCAAATAGTAAAAATGCTAATGTTACAGGCAAACCAACGGCTAGAGTTGCAATTTTAGCATAGGACCTTTTAGTAGCCTTAACGGGCTCAACAATAACTTTTCTATCTTCAAATTGTTTTACAACGAGTTGTTTTTCCGCTTCAATAACCAGTTCATTAGCAATTACTGGCTCAAATCCAAAGGATTCGAGTAAAAAATTAACATCAGTTTTTGCCTCAAAGCGCAGTGTGCTTTCTGCATCAATATACAACAACCCAATATTAGTTAATTCAAAACGTTTTTTTGCGGATAATAGTGATTGGATATACTCTTTATAATCTTCAATGCGTTTACCTGCATCCAGAATTGGTACATTGTTTTTTTGTGCATAAGCAGAAATCAACAAGCCGTCATTGTGAACCAGGTTTTTATTAAATAAAATGTGTTTTGTTTGAGGATACAGTATGTTACTTCCTTTACTGAAATTAGAACTGTAATTCCTAGCAACAAAACCACCAAAATTTGGAATAATAACGCAATCGTGCTTAAACAAAAGCTCAGCAATTAAATCGGTTATTTGGTTATAGTGTAACATTTTCGGACTTCGAATGTACAGTTTTTTTAACATGTATTTGCTCATAAACTTAGCAAAAAATGTTGTTTTTTACTAATTATTTAATTACCAATTAATTACCAGTTATCAATAAAAATCAAGTGATTGATCGTTAAGAAGTTAATTTTTGGAGATTCTTACACATAATTTAACAAAAATCCACAGTAAAATCAGATTCTCGTCTCAATGAATTATATATTTAGATAAGTTTTAAATAGCTTTAATTTTATTAAAGATTATTTTACCTTTGCAGCCCATGTTTAAAACACGCTTTTTTCTATATATATCATTTAGCTTTTGCTTATTTTTTAGTTCTGTTTTGTCAGCACAAAAACCACCTTTGGCAACAAAAGAAATTGTATTTAAAATGATAAAATCTATTAATGATTTAGAACGTTTAAAATATAGTTTGAAAATTATTGAGCGCGGCAAAAAAGGGTTCAATCATTATGAGTCTTCGGTTAAATTAAACAGAAAGCCACGTAAAATTTATTTATATATAAAAGGCATAGAATTACTTTGGGTTGCCGGGTGGAATAATAATAAAGCTTATGTGAAGCCTAATTCTTTTCCATATGTGAATTTAAGTGATCTAGGTTTTTTAATGCGTCAGGATCAGCATCATACTTTAAATGAAATGGGAGTGGATTATTTTGCAAGTATTATTGAATACATTGCTTTAAAAAACCTAGA
>JAEUTR010000298.1 GCA_016787365.1 Bacteroidia bacterium | reverse complement strand
TGACCAAAATTCCTTCCAAATACCTTGTTTTAAACTGTCTTTATCTAATATATTGATGGTGTCTTTTTCATATATCTTATAGCTCAACATAGATTGAGCCTTTGAGTATGACCCAAAAAACATTGCGGAAATAAACAAGATATATGCTAAAAGATAACTTTTCACTATCTAAAATTGCTTAAATTTGTGCTAATTATCAAATTATTATGTTAGAAAGAATAAACAGTTTATTACTTGAAGTTGAAGAGTTTGCTGCGCAAAGTAAAGAGCAGGTAGAAGAATACCGTATTAAATGGTTAAGTAAAAAGGGAGAAATCACTTCTTTGTTTGACGATTTTAAAGCTGTGGCGCCTGAAATTAAACGTGAAGTGGGTCAAAAACTGAATGAACTAAAAATAAAAGCTCAGGATAAAATAAATGAGCTAAAAGAAAAGCACGAACAAGCTTCTGATAATGGGGCTTCAAAAAATATCGATTTAACTTTACCTGCAGATCCAACTATTCAGGTTGGTTCCCGTCATCCGTTATCATTAGTTAAAAACCAAATTATAGATGTATTTGCTCGTATTGGTTTTACGGTAAGTGATGGTAGAGAAATTGAAGATGATTGGCATAATTTTACGGCTTTAAATACACCTGAAAATCACCCGGCGCGTGATATGCAAGATACATTTTATGTGGAATTAAATCCGGAAATGGTATTACGTACTCAAACATCATCTGTGCAAGTACATATTATGGAGAATCAAAAACCTCCTATTCGTACGATTTCACCGGGACGTGTATATCGTAACGAAGCAATTAGTGCGCGTGCTCACTGTCAGTTTCATCAAATTGAAGGTTTGTATATTGACGAAAATGTATCGTTTGCTGATTTAAAACAAACATTGAATTTCTTTGCTAAAGAATTATTTGGTACAGAAACTAAAATAAGAATGCGCCCTAGTTATTTCCCATTTACTGAGCCAAGTGCAGAGGTTGATATTAGCTGTACCATTTGTAAAGGCGAAGGTTGTAATGTATGTAAACATACAGGTTGGGTAGAAATTTTAGGTTGTGGTATGGTTGATCCACAAGTATTAGAAAATTGCGGTATTGACAGTAAAAAATATAGCGGATTTGCTTTTGGAATGGGTATTGAACGCATTACCATGTTAAAATACAGAGTAAAAGATTTACGTTTATTTTTTGAAAATGACGTGAGATTTTTGAAACAATTTGCCGGAGAGTAGTTTATGGAAAGGCTTCCAAGAAAAGAATTAATTTTTGACATGTTAGTGAAAGAACCTAACGATGTGTTTTTAAATTATGCTTTAGCTATGGAACATCTTTCGAGTGAAGAATTTAAAGATGCTGAAGTTCAATTAAAAAAAGTACTCACTATTAATCCCAATTATTTGCCTTGCTTTTATCAATTAGGGCAAGTAAATGAAAAGCTAGGAAATAATGATATTGCTTTAAACTTTTATAAACAAGGTGTTGAGTTAGCAAAATTACAAAACAATACGAAGGCTTTAGGCGAATTGAATGAAGCTATTTGGATGTTGGAGGATTAAAAAATAGCATTTAGACTGTCACTTCGAGCGAAGTCGAGAAGTGGTAATTATTTGTTTTCTCGACTTCGCTCGAAGTGACAAAGTAATTGATTACAACTCCTTACTCAAAATAGTTTTATTTCCTACTTTATCACTTATTTCTATTCTTAATTTATTTGGATTTAACTCTGTAAAATAACAAGTTACTGTATTTGATTTCGCATCATATTCGGCAATTTGCCAAACATCATTTACATATACATTGTAATCTGCAATGCCACTTAAATTATCATCAATTTTAAAATGAATAGAAGTTTTAGAGACTGAGCTAGTTGAAGTCTTCTTCTTTTTAGAAGAAGGAAACACAATAGTTGGAGCTACGGTATCATATTTGTAATTAAAAGAGCCAAAATATTTAGATTCAGTATATAACCAGCCATCTTCATATTTTCCGCCAAGTACATCTCCATTTACTGTCATTACTAATTTCGATTCTTTATTTTTTATTGGGTTAGTAATTTTTAACCCCATTTTAAAAGCCTTAATCACCTTAGTGTTTTTATCTCCTAATTCAATATCTCCGTTTGCAGGAGCTTTTATGTAAACACGTTTATGTATATACATATTGTTGGTAACAGAACCTTGTGGAATCATGATTTCGAAGTTGCCTTCTTTTAATTTAAAATCTGTATTACAAAATACATTGTATTTGCTATTTGGTGTTGAATAATTTTTGATGTTTTTAGTTTTTACAAAAAAGGTCAACGTATTTTTATTTCCTTTTTCATCAGTTATAAAAATATTTATTTTGTGAGCTAATGTATCGTTTAGTGTAATTTTACCACCATTGCTTAAATGCTTATATATGCTAATATCAAAGCAATTCGGAGTAAAGCATTTTTGAAATTTTATGCTGTTTTCTTTCTCGCTAAATACATTTACATAACGTCCGTTATCAAAACTAATATTATTCAATTGATGATGGTAAATTAATTGATCATCCAGTAGTATTTTTGCTTCGTAAATATTATTTTTATTAGTACTGGCGTTAGCTCTGTCGAAACCTGAAAAAGCTATAGCAAATGTATTGTCAGGTAATAGCTGAGTGTATTTTGGCAAACTTAGTTTACCGTTTATTTTTTTTACCGGAACAATTAAGTTGCGTGTTATATTATTAGTATCGGAAGTATTATAAAAAGCAACATGAGTTAATTCAGGTTTAACATTATCAGCTATATCATACACTAACAAAGGATTAATAGGTATTTCTGATTTTTCTTCTCTGATTTCAAAATGCAAGTGGGGTCCGGTTGAACCACCTGTATTACCTGTATAACCAATCACTTCGCCTTTTTTTACAGGTAACTCATTAGCTGGTGGTAGTATTTCTATTTCATTTTTTTTCTGTTCAATTTGTTTTTGTTTGATATAAGCATCAATTTTTGTTGCATATGTTTTTTGGTGCGCATAAACTGACACATAGCCATTAGAGTGAGTAATATATAGTACTTTACCATAACCAACACTACTAATTTTTATTCTACTAACATACCCATCTCCAACACTTTTAATTGGTAAATTAATAATCGGATCTGTACTAAAATCTAAACCTGCATGAAAATGATTAGGCCTTATTTCCCCGTAATTACCGGTAATGACAATCTCTCTATCTAATGGATAAGAAAACCCCAAACCGTTATACTGCGCATAATATGAAGTATAAAAAGCAGTCAAAAAAAAGAGAAATGGCATTCTGAAATTTATCATTATGGCAAGGTTAAATTGTATGAAGTTAATTAACAACGAGTTGTTGATGTAAAGTTAAAGGCTTAAGTAAAATGAGTTCGCCTAAAGTCTATTTTTAACCAACAACAAACTGTTTATTGAGCATGAATGTAGAAAACATAAAATCAGAATTACAACAAGTGTTAGATAGCGATGTAGCGCTGCGTAAAGAGTATAATGAGATTAAACGTTCATTAAGCGATTACCGTAATCAACTCATTCAACGTGATGAAGATTGCAAACGTTTGCAGGTATCTATAGACGTTTTAAACACCAAGTTGGTGGTTATGGAACGTGATAATACCAACTACAAAAGCGAAGTAAGCTCGTTTAAAGAATTGCGTAATTCTATCCGTGAGCAATTGCAGGAAAAACAAGATGAAATCAATGGTTTGTTAAGCAAAATCGACGAATTAAACGGTCAATTAGCGTCTATTTCATCGGAATATGAATCAAAAATATCCGAATTACAAGCTTCTTCTCAGGAAGAAATTTCTAATTTAAAATCGTCGTACGAAACTCAGTTAAACGAATTAAAATCAAATACAACTTACCAACAAAGTGGCATCCGTACTGAGTTAGAAACAAAAATTAATGATTTAACCAATACATACAATACAACTTATCAGGAAACAGTTTCTTCTTACGAATCTCAAATTGAACAGTTAAAATCTGATTTTAACGCTCAATTAGAATTAGTGAAACAAGAATCTGAAAGTCGTGTTGCTTCTTTATCAGGTTCTAGCTCTGAATCTATTTCAAACTTAACTTCTGAATATGAATTAAGAATTAGTGGATTGACTGCTCAATGGAATTCTGAGAAAGCTGAAATTACATCATCATACGAAAATCAAATTTCATCTTTAACAGGCGCATATACTGCTGAAAAAACTCAGTTAGTTGATTCTTACGAATCAAA
>JAEUTR010000289.1 GCA_016787365.1 Bacteroidia bacterium | reverse complement strand
ACGAATTTGATGGAAACGAAAAAAAACTTATTCATCACCCATTTAATGATAACATATTAAAAAGCGAAAAGCAGTATCAGGATCATGCAATTATGTCCCTCGTTCAGGCAAATGATAATTTGTACTGTGCTACCTTTTCGGGTGGTATTATTGTATACAATCTAAGCACACATACCTTTGATGAGAGAATTAGTTTTAAAGAAATTAATCCTGATTTAAATTCGATGCGTAATATTATTGCAGATAAAAGCAGTAACTGTTTATGGATAGCATCTTTAGGAGGATTAATTAAATACGATTTATACTCGCACTCTTATAAAATTACAACCCACAACGTATTAGATAATACAAGTATTCCAAGTAATGAAATATTATGCATCCTTCAGGATAAGCAACATAATATCTGGCTAGGCTCTGAAGACAATGGTATCAGTGTAAACTTTAAAAGTTCTCAAAATTTCACACACTATAACAAACACCAATTAAAAGGTAACGATGTTGTGTATTGTTTTTTAGAAACACAGGACAGTTTAATCTGGATTGGAACAGATGACGGGCTTTTCACCTTCAATAAATCTAATAAGGAATTTACCAACCAGTCTGATATTCTAAAAAGACATGGTGCATCTTCTGTTTGGAGTCTGTTACAAGATAGTAACCATAATTTATGGATTGGAACAGAAGGTTCAGGCATTATTTTTTATGATTATAAAACAAAGAATTCAAAGCTCATTTTAAATCCTCAGTATTTTCAGGGTATTGTTTTAAAAATGGTTGAAGAAGGTAATACGGTTTGGGCATCAACTTATAATTATGGCCTGCTGAAAATCGACAAAACCAATTTTAATGTTACCTCTTTTAGTACCGAAAATAAGCTAACAACTAATACGATCAAGGATATTTACAAAAATGCTTCCGATCAATCTTATTGGCTTTCAACGCAAGATGGGGGCATCAATGTTTTAAAATTTAATGAAAACGGGACTATTCTGAACAACAAAACATACACCCATCAAAACAATAAAAATTCTATCAGTTCAGATTTGGTTTACTCTATTTACAAAACTACTGATCATACATTTTGGATTGCAGCTAATAACGGACTAAATAAATTACGCAACGATACCTTTACTGTTTATACCGAAGATGACGGGTTACCTAATAATTGTATTTATACTATTCTACCTGATAATGAAGGGCAATTGTGGCTTACTACCAACAATGGCTTAAGTTGTTATAATCCTAAAACACATAAATTTATTAATTATAATACCAGTAATGGTATTCAATCCAAAGAATTTAATCAGGGTGCCGCCTACAAATGTAAGGACGGAAATATCCTTGTTGGTGGAATGAATGGCTTTAATTATTTTAATCCAAAAAACATTAAAGCAGATAGTTACAAACCTAAATTATATATCTACTCCTATAACAAACAAGGTAAAGAAGTTGCTACTGATACATCTATCTTATTAAAAAAACACATCAATTTAACTTACAAAGACAATTATTTTACTTTTGAGGTAGTTGCTCTGGATTATACATCGCCCGAAAACATAAAATATATGTATATACTCGAAGGCTATGATCAATCCTGGTCTTCACCATCCAGTATCCGTTACATTTCCTATACTGAATTACCGGGAGGTAATTATACTTTAAAAATTAAAGCAACCAATAGCACAGGTGTTTGGAATGAGACACCTCTTGAAATAACCATTAAAGTAACTCCTCCATGGTATAAAACTACCTGGTTTTATATCATATCTCTGCTTACAATTAGTGGCTCTGTAGTAGGCTTTTTTACATACAGAACAAATGCCATTAAGAAAGAAAACAAAATATTAGAGAATAAAGTATCCGAACGAACCAGAGAATTAGCCGAAAAAAACAGGGATATTACAAGCAGTATTGAATATGCCAAACGTATTCAGGAAGCTATTTTACCTTCTAAAGACCTGATTTTTTCGAGACTGAAACAGGTTTTTATTTTATACAAACCCAAAGATATTGTAAGCGGAGATTTTTACTGGTTTGGAGAAAAAGATAATTTGAAAATTATTGCAGTAGTGGATTGTACCGGCCATGGTGTACCGGGAGCATTTATGAGTATGATTGGACACAATTTATTAAACCAAATTGTATCCGAAAAAGGGTTTTCTGATCCGGGAACAATTTTAAATGAATTGCATAAAGGTGTTCAGTCTGCTTTAAAACAAGGGCATAACGATGTGAATACCAACGACGGTATGGATGTTTCTATTTTGGCATTAAATACCGAAACAAAAGAGTGTTTTTGGGCTGGTGCCTTCAGAAGTTTGGTAATTGTAAATGATGAAGGAGAATTGGAAAAACTAGACGGAAATAAATATCCTGTAGGAGGTGCGCAACTCGATTCGGAGAGGGTATTTACAACCCACTCCCTTAAATTAAACAAAAATGATTGCCTGTACATGTTTACGGATGGTTACGCCGACCAATTTGGCGGTACAAAGGGCAAAAAATTTATGGTAAAACAATTCCACGATAATCTAAGATCAGTTCACCAATATTCGATTGCTGAGCAGAAAAAAGAACTTGAAACTCAATTTAACGATTGGAAAGGAGAATTTGAGCAGGTGGATGATGTTTTAGTGATTGGAATAAAATTGTAAAAAAAAATTTACAAAGTGTTTTTTAAATAAATATTGTTTATATATTTGATACATAATTTGGCACTTTATTTGTCAGTTGTAAATATCACAAAAAAATAAAAATGAAAAAAAACATCCTTCTATCGTCAATTCTTATTGTTTCATCAATCATCACGTTAAATTCGTGTCAGAAAAAAACAGAAGTAGATAATGAAACTCAAACAGTTGTGGATAATGCTTTATGTGAGCAACAATTCATGTCGGTTGCACCTGTTGTTAACGAAAAAGGTTCTGGCTCTCCAAAACAACAAGGATTTAGAGTAAACGGTTGTGGATCAGGAGTTTGGATTTCTCCTGCAGATACGGCAATTGATGCGTCAGGCGCTTACACATTTTCTGTAATGCCTACATTTACATTAGATTATTCAGCTAATACCTGTGCAGATAATGATAACATTACTAAAAGCGGTAAATTATATATCTCATCCTCACATAAATGGACAGCTATAAAAACATTAACTACAACAATTACACACACAGCAACCGTTGTATTTGATAATTATACTGCTGATGGTGTAAAATATGAAGGTACAGTAACTTTAATAAAAACAGGAAATACTGTAAGAACTATTGTTACTAATGGACATTGCACTAATGCAGCAGGATCATGGCACATATACTACAATGCAGATAAAACTACCGAGTTATTATCGGACGGAAGTGTTAAAGTTTGGGGAACTTCAGGTGGAACTAACAGAGAAGGCAGAGCATTTTCAACTTCAATTAGTCAATCAAACCCGATTGTTAAAAAACCAACCTGTAAATGGATTTCTTCCGGTGTAATTGATGTTACGCCTGAAGGATTTAAAGTAAGATCAGTTGATTTTGGTAACGGTGATTGCGATAACAAAGCAACTTATACTGTTAACGAA
>JAEUTR010000278.1 GCA_016787365.1 Bacteroidia bacterium | reverse complement strand
AGTTGTAACCGCCACTTAGTTTTATCTACAGTATTCCAATATTGCACTTTCAACCTGTTGAACTTGAGTATCAAATTGAGGCTCATTGAATCCATGTTGTTTTGCTATTGATATATACTTTTTCGCTTGTTTGCAACTGTCAACGTGAAAATATGCGATGGATAAATTAAAACAAATATTATAATGTGTAAATTGGTCTAAGTTTGTTTTCGCATAACCAATTTTTAATATTTTTATGGCTTCGTCAGTTTTTCTTAACATGTCTAATAAACACCCAGCACTAGCATAAGCTTCGGGTTTGGTGCTGTCGGCTTTCATTGCATAAAAATAGTATTTTAATGCTGTTGTCGAGTCGCCATTTGAGAAGTATGAAACACCAAGTGTATTTAATATTGTAGCATTATTTGGTTCAATGTCATTGCATCTATGTAGTAGTTTACGAGCCGTAACAAAATCATTAATGTCCATGTATGCGGTAGCGGAATCCCATACCAAAATACACTCTTCACTTTTTATACTTGGTCTTGTATGATGAATTAATACGTGCTCTTTTGGAGGGTCATTTTCAACATTGCTATTTGCATTTTCTTCATTTTCGGTTATATAATAGAAGGAAACCGATGCAATTATTAGTAAGGTAACAAGTAGTAAAACTTTTTTGAACTTGAACTTGCTTGGTTTCCAGTCAATAATTGTCGAAACAAGAATGAAAAATAAAATTATTGATATTGCACGCAGGGGGTTGAATTTTAATATTGTTATTAGCGATATTATTAGTACAGTTGCTAATGCTAATATTGTGAACTTAAGAACGATTTTGTCTTTATGTTTTATTGTTCTATAAATACAGTGTCCGTAGAATAGGCCTATACCAACTAACATAAAAGAGTGCCCTGGCCAGTCTAATAGAAGGAATATTAGAGCTAAGAAAACAATTGATAGATAAACAACTGTCTTTTTAATGCTTAAAAATGTTTTGAATTCTTCTTGAATTTCGTTTGTCATTTATATTGCTGTGTTTTTTCGTCCGCGGTTATTACTGGTAACGTTTTGCAAGCTCGCGCAGTGCGGCTTATGAAACACTGTCTGCCGAAACGTTTTTATAAAGATATGTGTTTATTAGACTTTTGCAAAATGAAAATGTCAATTCGCGAAGCGACCTTAAATTTGCAAAAGCCTTGCATGTCCGCCCGCATTGCGCCATGGCTTGCTGTTATGCCTAGTGCTTTTTTTCGATTGTCTGCTTGTCTAGGTCGATATAGTAGTCCAGATTTGTTTTGAAGTCTGGACCAATTTCTTCTAATTTAAGAAATTGTTTTCTATCAGATTTGTCTGTGAAATAAACCCCATCTGGTCCGATTGGCATGGCAAGGTCAATTTCATTAAACGTTTCGTCAACTCTTGTCACGCCCCAATAAGTCGAAACGTAAAATGAGCGAGTTTTGTCGTCAGCTGTAAGGTCGAGTATCATTTCTTCTTTTATGTCAGCAAGTTTAATTTTTTTGTCGATGTCAACAATATAGCCATGTCCGCCTGAAACAATACATGCAATATTTTTTGAAGGAAGGTCAGCTACTTTAAAACCCATTCGATTTTCTGTCCTGAAATGTCCGACCCAGTTGTCGCCATTACTTGTTGTGAATAAAACGTAACTCCATTGTTGTCCGCGCCAAGGTCCGTCAATGTCGAAAAATATTTCTTCGAATTGTCCGGAAATTGGAGGTTTGTCTAATTGAGTTGTCATTGTCTAAGCATTGGGCATAACGGTTTGCAGCTAGAACTTGTGCGGTTTTGGAACACTCGTCTACCGAAACGTTTAAATAAAGATACTATGTTTCTAGGCATTTGCAAAATGAAAATATGTTTCGCGGAGCGACCTTGAATTTGCAAATACTTTGATGTCGCCCGCATAAGTTTTAGGTGCTGTTAGGGGTAGTATTATTTTATTATTACAGAGTCTAGGTTTACCGTTTTATTTTGATTTACCCACATCATCTCTTGTTCTTTAAAAAAATATTCTAGTCTTTTAACACTATACTCAGGTAAGTAAGACGAAGATCTTACGCTTGGAGCTTTGTCCTTAAATTTCAATTGCCCAATTTTTTTAAATGAGTTAAGAAAATCCTTTACATCTTTCTGTCCCATTAAGCTTAAACATTCTGTTCCCCAATTTTCAACAATACCTGTTGTCGCATTGATGAAAGGAACCATTCGCATATTTCCATTTATAAATTTGCTCATTCCTTTTTGAGCCGAGTCAAATTTTATAGGAGTAAAGTCATATAAGTCTTTTCGTATTCTAGTCAAAATAAAGCCTTTGCTTAGTTTGCCAGATTTTAGGATAAAACAATCGCCGATAGTTAGATTGTTTATAGAGTCTTTAAACAAATCTTGCAAATTATTCGTTTCATTTTCGGTTTCTGCCTTTACAGTTGTCTTTGCTGTTAAGTACGTTTGCTTTATTTCAGCATCTGGTGCTGCGTGGTCGACGTTGTTACATGAGAAAAAAAACATCAGTGTCAAAATAAATATTGTCTGTATTGTTTTCATAATATTACCCCTAACGGTTTCGCGGTTTGCAATCGGCGGCATTTGAAACCGAGTCTTGCCGAAACTCTTATAACAAAGATAAATGTTTGATAGACTTTTGCAAAGCGAAAATAAGTTCCGCCGTCAGCGGGCAAATGTCTTTGCAAAAGCTATGGTGTCTGTGCCGATGTTGCAAACCGTGTGTTAGGTGCTGGCTATTAAATATTTGTTGTTGTCGCCTGTCCTTTTGGTTTAATGATTTTTGTATCAATTACTTTGCCTTTGTCATTGTATAAATACATCGTGTCAACATATTCACCGTCTCGCATCATTGATTTTGATTCTAATTTTCCGCTTATATTATAATGCATTACAACGCCGTTTTCTCTGCCGTATTCAAATACTCTTGTTTGTCTAATTTTACCAGGTGAGTCGTAATACTCAACAGCTTGTCCGTGCATTTTGCCATTTTTATATTTAATTATTTTAAAAATATTTCCACTTTCAAAATAGTCTTTACTA
>JAEUTR010000271.1 GCA_016787365.1 Bacteroidia bacterium | reverse complement strand
AGAATCAAGTTACAGGAGTAACGTTTTTAGACTTTCTCAAAATAAATATTGGGTTAAATGTAAGGATGTGACTAAAATTCATAATGAAGATTATTCTACAACTAACCAAGTAGATATTATTAGTCAACAACAGAGAGGAATAGAATTAACGATTGATGGAGTAAGTTATGAAATACATCCCGAAATGGGAACAGAACTTGGCAACGAAAATCAATTACATTACGAAATTTATGGATTCAGAAGAAATTATCCAACCCCTCCTGATGAAAATCAATTAATGAATTTATTATTAAACGGCAATGATGATGTTAGGAATATTTTAGTTCTTAAAACGGATGGAATCTTTTATTTGTTGCAACAACATCAAATTTTAGAGTACGCTTCAAATCCTGATTACGTTGTTCAATTTGAAGGCTTTCAGCCAAATAACAGTTATGTAGGAAATACAATTAATGACAATCACATTAGAAATTATGTGCAAAATATATTTCGCGTTGCTGTTTTTCATTGGATAAACCACTTAAAACTTAAAATATTACACGACCAAGCAGATATTCAAATTCATCCCGGAGACCAAGTTCCTGAAATACTTGTTTTATTTGATGAGTTATACCTAATACAAACAAACTGGAAACCTGATTATTAATACCATCTATTTTAAACCAAATGAAAAACAAATTATCAATCCTATCATTCTCAATAATTGCTATATTAATTTTAGTTTCAGCAACCAATAATACTCAATCGCCATGTGATAGCCCAATTGTTGGAGATCATAGTGGCGCACCTGGCGAAACAAATTGTTCAGGCTGTCATTCTTCGCCTGTAAACCCAAATGTTCCTGATTTACATTTTGAGTTTGAAAATAGTGTTACACAGTACCAACTAGATAGTTCGTATTTAGTACATATTAAAATTAAGCGAAGTGGCCATTCAAAATTTGGCTTTGTTTGTTCAGCACTAGATACTACAAATACGTCTGTTGGTACTTTTAGTTTAATAAACGTAGCCGCTACACGCACATATACTTTAGGAGGCAGAAGATATATAAGCCATTCACCTTGCGGTGCAGATTCACAAGATAGTGCAATATGGACTTATAAATGGAAAGCCCCATCATTAAACGCAGGTAAGGTTAAAATTTATATGTCAATGTTAGTAGCTAATCACAATGAAGCTTTAACTGGTGATACAACCTACACGAGAATTATACAGATTAACCCATCAACTATAGCTGGCATAAACAATTTGACGGAAAATTCATTTCAAACAAAAGTATTTCCTACAATATTTTCAAATTCATTTAATATTGAATTTAATCCTGCATTTAGTAATCAGTTAAAATCAATTTACTTATATAATATAAATGGCAAGTGCGTTCTAAAACATGCAACTAAAGAGTCAAATTATAATCAAGAAATTGAAAACGATTTAAAGGCAGGTATTTATGTTCTAAAAATTGAATATCCAAACAAAACAGAAAGTATAAAACTTATTAAACAATAAATTTCTTAAAACTACAACAATGATACTTTATATAAAAAATATGGTTTGTAACCGCTGCATCGTTTTTATTAAAACCGAATTAAAGCAATTAGGCTATCATAATGCAAAAGTTTCACTAGGCGAAATAGATTTTGCGGAAGCAATACTTTCTGACGAGGATATTAAAAAATTAAATGAAACTATGTTGCCACATGGTTTTGAAATAATTGGTGACAAAATAAATAAGCTAGTAGAAAAGATAAAACTAATTGTTATTGAAGAAATTCATTATGGTACACAAAAAAGGAACACTAATTTTTCAGCATTAATTTCTAATAAACTAAATAAAGATTATGGACACCTTAGTTCTATGTTTTCTGAAAGAGAGGGTTTAACTATTGAACAATTTATAATTCTTCAAAAAATTGAGAAAGTTAAAGAATTATTGGTTTATGATGAATTAAACTTAAATGAAATTGCAGAAGAGCTAGACTATAGTAGTAGTTCCCATTTATCTACTCAATTTAAAAAAGTAACAGGTTTAACACCTACATTTTACAAACAATTAAAAGGAGAAAAGAGAGTAGCGATAGATAAAGTAAAAACAAATAATTATATAGATTAAACAGGTAATTATATAACTAGAACTGTAATAATAGGTGGAAATTTGTTTCATAATTAAAACTATTAGAAAATGAAGCATACCTATAAAATATCTGGCATGACTTGCTCAAGCTGTCAGTCAAAAGTTCAAAGTCTATTATTACAAGTTAAAGGAGTAAACAATGTGAGCATTGATTTAGAGAAAGGAGAGGCAGATATTACAATGGAGTACCATATCAATACATTAGATTTAAAAAATGCCTTAAAAGATAGCCCTAAGTACCAATTAACCGAAAAAAGTATTGATATACCTAAAATAGTTGCTACTCAGTTTACAGATGATCAACAGAGTTGGTTTGTAACCTATAAACCAATAGTATTAGTATTTAGTTACATAACAGGAGTAACATTGTTAGTTCAGTTTGTTACTGGCACATTTAACTGGATGCAATGGATGAATCATTTTATGGCGGGATTCTTTTTAGTGTTCTCGTTCTTTAAATTATTAAACTTAAAAGGCTTTGCCGAAAGCTATGCAATGTATGATATAGTTGCAAAGCAATTCAAAAGTTACGGTTATTTATATGCTTTTATTGAATTAGGTTTGGGCATAGCATATTTAACTTCATTTAACCCTTTAGCTACAAATTTAGTAACGGTAATTATAATGAGTGTAAGTATAGTAGGCGTTTTAAAAAGCGTATTAAATAAACAAAAAATTAAGTGTGCTTGTTTAGGAGATGTATTTAATTTACCTATGAGTACCATAACAATTATTGAAGATGCATTGATGATAGGAATGAGTTTGATAATGCTTATAAAAATGATATAATGAACGCAGTAAAAAAAATCGGAGTAATATTATTAAATGTGTTCAAAGCACTTTTCATTAAAAAAAAATGTTGCAAATAATAAAATAAATTTTAATCACTAAAAATCAAAAACATGAAAACAATAACCAAAGTAACATCAGTAATTATTGCAGTTTTATGCTACACAAGTAGCATTGCTCAAATTAAAAACTCTAAAACCGAAACAGTAAAAGTTTATGGCAATTGTGGAATGTGTAAAACAACCATCGAAAAGGCAGGAAATAAAAAGAAAGTATCAAATGTAGTTTGGGATAAAGATACCAAAATGGCAACTCTTACTTACGATTCCAAAAAAACAAACCAAGATGCTATTTTAAAGAAAATTGCTTTATCGGGTTACGATAGTGATATGTTTTTAGCTCCTGATGACGTATATAACAATTTACACGGCTGTTGCAAGTATGAAAGAGTTAAAAAAGCGATTACTAAAAATGAACCAGTAACCGAAAAAAATCCTGTACCTGTTGCATCAACTCAACAAACATCGCCCTTAAATACAGTATTTGACAACTATTTTTCAGTAAAGGACGCATTAGTTAAAACAGATGGAAACACCGCTTCTACTAAAGCAAAAGATTTATTGTTAGCTATAAATTCTGTTAAAATGGAAACTTTAAAAGCAGAAGAGCACACTATATTTATGAAATATTTAAGCGACCTTAAAACGGATGCAGGACATATAGCAGAATCAAAAGATGCAGCTCATCAAAGAGAGCACTTTACAACATTATCAAAAAATATGTATGAATTAATTAAAGTTTCAAAACAAACTGATACAATATATTATCAAAACTGCCCCATGTATAACGATGGTAAAGGAGCTAATTGGTTAAGTAAAGAAAGTTCAATTAAAAATCCTTACTATGGCTCACAAATGATGAGTTGCGGTAAAACAATAGAAACTATTAAATAAGTTTTAATAGTATTATTAGTAATTAAGTTGCCTTACAATTCTGTAAAATTAATTTCCAAAATGTATTTTAAAATTGCCTCTCTTAAAAAAGTAGTATCAATAGCAGCAATGCTATTGGTAATACAAAATATAGTTGCTCAAAAAACTGTTCAATACGATTTATATGTGCGCGATACTATCGTAAATTTTACTGGTAAAGAAAAAAGAGCGATTGCCGTAAATGGTCAAATACCAATGCCCACACTTACATTTACTGAGGGCGATACCGCTGTAATTTATGTACATAACGAATTAAATGAAAGCACATCATTACATTGGCACGGTTTGTTTTTACCAAATAAAGAAGACGGCGTACCTTATCTTACGCAAATGCCTATAAAACCTCATACTACGCATTTGTATAAGTTCCCCATCATACAGCACGGCACACATTGGTATCATAGTCATTCGGGCTTACAGGAACAAATAGGGATGTATGGTTCGTTTATTATGAATAAAAAAGATAACGACCCTACATTTAGAAAAGGCATTGATGATTTACCAACAGTTCCGGTTGTTTTAAGTGAGTGGACAAATTATAATCCTAAAAATGTACATAGAATGTTGCATAATGCTACAGATTGGTTTGCGATTAAAAAAGGAACAACTCAAAGTTATGCCGAAGCAATAAAACATAAGCACCTGAAAACTAAACTTAAAAACGAATGGAAGCGGATGCTAGCAATGGATGTGAGCGATGTGTATTATGATAAGTTTTTAATGAATGGCATAAACGAACAACAGCTTTCGCAATTTAAAGGTGGAGATAAAGTTCGATTACGAATTTCAAATGGGGGCGCATCAACCTATTTTTGGTTGACTTATGCAGGAGGTAAAATAACAGTAGTAGCAAACGATGGAAATGATGTAGAGCCAATTGATGTAGATAGATTAATTATTGCAGTTTCCGAAACGTATGATGTTATTGTTACAATTCCAAATGACAGTACCTCCTATGAGTTTTTAGCAACCTCCGAAGATAGGATCAACTCAACCTCTTTATATATAGGAAATGGCATCAAGCAATTAACAGCCCCACTACCCAAATTAAAATATTTTGAGGGTATGAAAATGATGAATGGCATGATGAAAATGAATGGCGATTTAGACGATATGAATATGCAAATGAGCCTTAATCAAATGGATATGAATGTAGTGATGTATCCTGAAATTACTGGTGCTCTGAGTAAAAAGAGTGATAATAAAATGCAGGGCATGGATATGGGAAACAGCCAAAATCAATACAATTCAAATGCATTATCTGATATTGTTACCTTAAATTATGCGATGCTAAAATCTCCTACAAATACTAGCCTACCCAAAGATGCTCCTGTTAAAGAATTACGTTTTGAATTGACTGGAAACATGAACCGTTATGTGTGGAGTTTAGATAACAAAGTAGTTTCAGAAACAGATAAAATCTTAATTAAAAAAGGAGAAAATGTAAGGATAGTAATTTACAATGGCTCTATGATGCGCCACCCAATGCATTTACACGGACATGATTTTAGATTGTTAAACGGACAAGGTGATAATGCTCCACTAAAAAATATAGTAGATATTATGCCAATGGAAACCGATACGTTGGTTTTTAATGCTAATGTAGAGGGCGATTGGTTTTTTCATTGTCATATTTTATACCACATGATGAGTGGCATGGGTAGAGTTTTTACTTATGAAAATCAAGCAAAGAACCCACTAATTCCAAATCCAAAATATGCGTTTCGTAAATTAAAAAGTGATGATAGAAAATTTCATATAATGGCAGAAAATGATTTTGCATCTAATGGTAATGATGGTCAATTGATGATTCAAAATACACGTTGGAGTATTGGTACAGAGTGGCGTTTAGGTTACCATGATATGCATGGTTACGAAACAGAAACTCATATAGGTAGATACATTGGCAAAATGCAATGGTTAATGCCATTTGTTGGCTTTGACTGGCGTTACCGTAAATTAGGTATAGATGAACAAGAAGAAAATATTTTTACGCAAACAAACACAAAAGATAATAGAGCCCAAGTAAGTTTAGGCGTAAATTATACTTTACCAATGCTAATAATTGTTCAAGCAGAGGTATTTTTAGATGGAAAATTGAGGTTACAGTTAGAAAGAATGGATATACCAATAACCAAACGTATGCGTTTTGGTTTTATGGTAAACTCAGACAAAGAATACATGCTTGACTTAAAATACATTTTAAACAAAAACATGGGTATCAGAACACACTATGATAGCGACATGGGCTTTGGTTTAGGGTTGAATTTGAATTATTAATTAATGTAAAATTAGTACAGATAAAAGAATTAAAGTGCCTCCACAATTATACTTTCAGCAGCTTTAGGACTAATACTAACTTCTTTTTTCTGACAAACTAAAACTATTGAATTATCAAACTCTTCTATTATTTTGATACTTATTGAAGCACCAATAATCAGTTCGTGCTTTTCTAAGTATTTTAAAAAGGCAGTAGAATGGTCTGTTACGCCCATTATTTTACAATTGTATTTTACTTTTGCCTCTGATAATTTTATGAAATTGCTTTTTTGAATCTTACCTTTTTCGTCAGGTATTGGGTCGCCATGAGGGTCAAAACTTGGGTTACCTAACTTCTCTGATAATTTCCTAATAAGCTTATCATTTTTTATATGCTCTAATTCTTCTGCTATTTCATGTACTTCGTCCCAACCAAAGCCTAATTCATTGGCAAGGTAAGTTTCCCAAATCCTATGTCGGCGCACAATACTTAATGCTGTTTTTGAACCCAAAGCAGTTAATCGTGTACCGTACGATTTTTCATATATCACAAATTTTAAGTCATGAAGTTTCTTAACAGCTTCGGTAACAGTTGCAGGTATTACGTTTAGCTTATCTGCTAACTGCTTATTATTTACAATTGTGCCATTACCTCCCGAAAGATGATAAATAGTTTTTAAATAGTTCTCTATGGTTTCCGATTGCATAAATAATGTTTTTGGCTAACCAAAAATAATAATTATAAGTTAATAAAGTGTAATCATATTTGTATTAAATTAATATTCAATGAAAAATAAAATAGTAGCGTTATTTATCTTAATACTTTTTGTAATAGGTTGCAGAAAAATAATGCCTAAAAGTCCAAAAGACGATGAGTTGTTAGACGGCCCTATTGAAGGGCTTACAACACAAGAAACCGCTCAGTTCTTAAAAGGCGATGTAGCATTTAATGATGATGTGTTTACACCACAAAATGGTTTAGGACCTTTGTTTGTGGCAACATCTTGTGGCAGTTGCCACGCAGGAGACGGTAAAGGGCATCCATTTACTACGCTAACACGTTTCGGGCAAATTGATAGTACAGGAAACCAATATTTAAGTTCAGGCGCACCACAATTACAAAATCATGCCATACCAGGTTATCAACCCGAAACACTTCCTGTTGGCGTTGGCTTTTCAAAAATACTTCCGCCGGCTAATACTGGCCTAGGTTTTTTAGATGCAGTTACAGATGCCGATATTTTGGCAATGGCAGACCCAAACGATGCAGATGGAGACGGAATATCAGGTGTGTGTAATTGGGTTACAGTTCCTTCATATTGTCAACATAGAGCAAACTATATTTCTCAAGGCGGTAAATATATCGCACGTTTTGGAAAAAAGGGGGCGGCTTACGATTTGCTACAACAAACTGCCAATGCCTATAATCAAGATATGGGAGTTAATTCTGCATTTGAACCGTATGATACTTATACAAAATTAGAAGTTGATCCCGAAGTAAGTAATGTAACAGTTCACGATGTTGTATTTTATTTAAAGACTTTAAAAGCACCAGTACAACGTAATCAAAACGATGCAGATGTGCAATCAGGTAAACAAATATTTATAGCCCTTGGTTGTGAAAAATGCCATAAATCTCAATTAACAACAGGTACTTCAAATATTTCTGCTTTATCAAATAAAACATTTTATCCATATACAGATATGTTATTACATAATATGGGTAGTGCTTTAGATGACAATTACACCGAAGGTAGTGCCAAAACCTATGAATGGAAGACACCGCCATTATGGGGTTTAGGTTTAGCTAAAAATTCGCAGGGAGGAAGTTATTTTTTAATGCATGATGGAAGAGCGTCTTCAATAGAAGCAGCCATTTTATTACACGGTGGCGAAGCACAATCAAGTAATAACAATTATCAAAGTTTATCCGAAAACGATAAACAAAACTTAATTAAATTTTTAGAAAGCCTTTAAAAATGGATAGAAGAAAATTTATTAAATCAACCTGTTTAACTTGTGCTAGTAGTGTAGGCGCAATGTGGTTGTTACAAGCTTGTAAATCAACTAAACACGTTACCAACTTTCAATACAATCAAAATAAAATAACCGTTCAAAAATCTGAATTTATAACAGTTAAAAATGAGAAAACTATACAGCGCAAATTCATAGTCATTAAACCAGATGGTTTGCCATTTCCTATTGCGGTTTATAAATTAAATGATAACGATTACAAAGCTTCGCTTTTGCAATGCTCACATCAAGGTTGCGAATTATCTCCCTATGAAACCACAATGGTGTGTCCGTGTCATGGCGCAGAGTTTAATACTAAAGGAGAAGTTACACAAGGTCCCGCTGAAACAAGCTTAAAAACATTTATTACAACTTACGATAACGACAATATTTACATTCAAATTAATTAAAATGCAGTACAAACTATTTACCCTTACTTTTTTAATTTTCATTCATACAATTGTTGCTCAAAACGACAGTACAAAAATTAAACGAGTTCCAATAGACACCATTAAACCACAGTTAAACATGGACGCAGTTTATAATCGTCCGTTTTTACAATATGGTAAAACTCCAGTTGCATTAGGGGGTTATGTTGAAGCAAATACACAATATGCAGTTACAGATGGTGTAACGGAAGGTTTTTCATTTCAAATGCGAAGAATGACTTTGTTTGTTGCATCTACAATAAGTAAAAAAATAAAATTCCTTTCCGAAATTGAATTTGAAGATGGAACTAAAGAAATTAATATTGAGTTTGCTGCTTTAGATATAGAATTTCATCCCTTATTTAATTTTAGAGGCGGAGTAATTATGAATCCAATCGGTGCGTTTAATCAAAACCACGATGGTCCAAAATGGGAATTTGTGGATAGACCAATTTCAGCTACACAATTATTGCCAGCCACCTTTAGTAATGTTGGTTTTGGATTATATGGAAAACTATACAAACCAAAATTTGTTTGGGCTTATGAATTGTATTTAACCAATGGATTTAATGATAATATTACAGGAAACGACCAAAACAAAACTTATATCCCTGCTACAAAGCTAGACCCAAATAGATTTGAAGAAAGTTATAATGGAGAACCATTAACAAGTGCAAAAACATCATTACGTTACAAACGATTAGGAGAAATTGGGTTATCTTATATGGGGGGCGTTTATAATAAATTTGAAGAAGATGGCTTAACATTAGATAAAAAACGGAGAGCCGATATTTTTGCAATTGATTTTAATACAACAATACCAAAAGCAAAAACAGTAATTACAGCAGAGTGGGCTTGGACTTTTGTTGATGTACCTGATACATACACACAACAATACGGAAACAAACAACAAGGCGGTTTTATTGATATAGTACAACCCATTATCAAGAAAAAAATGTTTGGTTTTGAAAAGGCAAGTTTTAATGCAGCTTTTAGAGTTGAGTATGTTGATTGGAACATAGGTACATTTAATGAAACAGGACAAAACATTTCTGACGATGTATTTTCAATTGTTCCTGCAATCAGCTTTAGAACATCACAACAAACGGTATTGCGTTTAAATTATCGCTACCAATGGCAAACAGATATTTTAGGAAATCCCGCATCAAAAACAGCTGTAATACAGTTCGGAATAAGCAGTTACTTTTAATTTGATAATATTATGGCAAAAATCATTCAATAGTTTTCATTTTCTTCGATAAAAATTTAATTACAAGTATACTTTGGTTTATTTCCAATTTTTCTACTAAAGTTTCCTATAGTTTTTAATTAGGAATAACGTTTTTTATTTGTATTGTGAAATAAGAATTTTTTTATTACACAAATAGTATTAAATATGGAAAAAAGAATAGATTAAGTTCTAAACAGATATGTTAATTGTTAAATAATATTTTTTTATTTTTTACTATTTCCTATTTAACAGATAAACCGGATATCAAATCACTTAGATTGACATCTAAAGCGTAACATAATCTAAATGCCATACCAAGAGTAATATCTTGGCCTTTATCTTTATCATTAAGTTTAGCGAACAAATTTCTAATGGTAGATTCACTACAATCAGCAGCTTTTGCTAAATGAACATTATTTCCATTAAATTTCTCTTGATGCAGGGCATACAGGCGCTTGGTTACTTCAACCTTTAAGCGTTCTATTTCCTTATCCATCTTCATTATGTAAAGAAAATGAAGAACACCTCTAAATGTTTATAATTCACTCGCATTATACTGCGATTTTTATTATCTTTGTATTTGTAAAAAATCGATATGATAAAACAACTACTTATTGTAATAACCACAGGTCTTTTGGCTTCCTGTTCCGATACAGAAAGCGACTTTATAGGAGTACATAATTTCAGTATTATGACGGATTATGTAGTGAAAGATACCACAACAATAGTTGATACATGGATGGGAAGAGGATATAAAGAAATTATTACCCATAAAGCTTCACCTTTAAAGATTGATATATTTAAAAGTGGAGAAGAGCTAAAAGGAACTTATATCGTTACACGGTACCAAGAAATTAAAAACTTAACGATAGTAAATAGAATTCACGAAGGTAAAAGTGACATCCATAATTTGCATTTAGTAAAAGATACCCTTATTGGAGAAATCCATCATGGAAAGAAAATTATTGAGTTAAAACTATCTAAAAATGGCTCTAATATATATTTAACAATAAGAGCATCTAAAAAAGAAATTGAAATAGAAGAATGCAATAAAATAGCAACCATCGTAAATAATCACATCACTTATTCATCACTTTCTGGCACTTCAAGTGGATCTGAACTCATAAGCCAATCCAATAGTTGTGCAGTTGAAAAAAGCATCACAAAATGCTTAGAATCTGGCTATAAAAAAGAAAAGACTGAATACTTGAGAAAACTATTAAGCACAGAACCTGAAAAATAGATTAACAGGTGAGTTTAAAGCAACGCTATTTTTATATACTAAAATTTGCTAAGGAACCCTTGGTTAAAATTGGTATTGGCACAAAAGGCGGTAATTTAAACTATGAGCGTATTAAACAGCATCAAATAACCTACGGCGAAATATTTGATTTAAAGAACTCTTATGAGCTGTTAGCTCCATCCTATTTTAGTATTACGGCATTAGAACGAAGTATTAAAGACTTTACCTATGCATATATTCCACCTAAGGAAATAATGGCAAAATATATAGGTAAGGAAGGACATACAGAAATCAGAACTGAGTCGTCTCTGGATTCGATACTCAAATACATTGAGCTTCAAACATTACAAGTAGATTTAAAACTAAAACAAGGTATAAATCTAAGAGAACACAAAAAGGAAGTCGTCCCAATAAATCTTGATAATCTTAAGAAAAAAAATAGCAAGCATCTAGCTAGAGAAAAGGAGCAGATTGATTTTCCGTTTGCATATAAAAACCAGGAACATAAAATAGAGCTCGCCCTAAACAATAGTTATAAACCCAATCTTCATAAAGTTAATTTTTGGTCGTTTGACGAAAAAAACGACCTATACTTAAAAATAGATGCCAATAGAAGTTTTTTAAGAGACCTTTATTTAGATTATAATTCATGGTTGTGTCTGGACGATGAAAATTGGCGGCCTTCAAATGACGTAGATCTGTATTTACATCGAAGTCTTTGGTCAAAAGGTATTTCTCAATACAGCGTTGAAGGAAAATATTACTATTCAATTTTTGTATATTCTGGTGTAATGATTGAAAAAGAACAAGATCATGTCATAATTAAATTTTCTCTCGGAAAAATGCCAAATGAGGATGCCGTGTTTGAAAAATACAAAAAGTGGTTTAAAACTATTTTTGTTAATCCACTATTAGAAAATATAGAACAAAAAAGAGTTAACTCTTTCTAACAATTTATTGAGCAGAAGTTCGGTTTAAGAAATCTTTATACCAAACCTTATTAAATGGTAATTGAGAGCCAAGCATGTCTTTTTTGATGTTTTCTTCATTTCTGTAGTATCCATCTTGGGACTTTTCATCAACCTCACTGTCAAAGGATAAATAGAGTTCACGTTTTCTAGCTCTAAATTCATCAATAGATTCAAACTCTAATTGAGAATCAGAAAAGTAGTTTCCAGTAGTAACTAAAGGATTAGGTTCAATTGAGGTTAAATAATCTACCCGAGCACTAAATTCATCTTGGGTTTCATTTAAATCTTCTATTGGCCATCTGGTTTGCCACCAATCAGGATGGTCAAATAATTCTTCTCTAATTTTCATAATCAAGGAATATAAATTTGACAAACAAATTTACAACTTATTTAAGTGTATAGCAAAAAAATGACAAGACTTATTTATGAACTACTCACAAAAACACAATACAAAGATTAAATAGTAAAACTCAAATTCAAACATTGTTGATAAAAATATTTTAATGCATTAATATACTTATTCATACAAAAAATACCTTGTTATTTAGTTATTTAAATAACTTCTTAAAATCTTTATTTTTTAAGGTTTTAATTTAAAAACTCAAATATCAAAAAAAAGCTTTAGAATAATAAAACTTATAATAGTATAAAATTAGAAAATTGTAAAGCGCTAAAATTGTAAGATTATAAAATGGTAATATTATAATTTTATTTAATTATTTAAATAACTAAATAACAAGACATTTAGTTATTTAAATACCAGGAAGGTTTATTAATTTCTTAATAAATTAATTAGTTAACTAATTAACTAGTTAACTAATTAAGTATTTAAATATTTAAATACTTAAATTGTTAATTCTTTAATAAATTAATTAGTTAACTAAATACCTTAATAACTAGT
>JAEUTR010000270.1 GCA_016787365.1 Bacteroidia bacterium | reverse complement strand
AAATCATAGAGCGAAATTAAAGTTTAGGTTTGTTTTTATCTTTTCTTCCAAATACTGAGAAATGGATATAGCGTTCAGGATTGATACGTAAGTCTTTCATTAACTTATCTAAATCATCGCTCGCTTTATTTAAATTATTGTATAAGGAATCATTTTTAACAAGTTTTCCTAACGTTCCTTGTCCTGAATTTATTTGAGCCACAAGCTTGTTGAGTTCTGCCAAAGTTTTATCAGCTTCATCAATAGCGCCTTTTAAGTTTGATTTAGCTAAACTATCAGACAAATTACTAAAGTTGCCAATAATATTATCTATTTTTCCTGTGTTTTTTTCAAGCATTCCGGCAAGCGTATTTAATTTGGTAAGTATTCCCGAAATTTTTGTTTTTTCAGATTCTACCAAATCATCCAATCTATAAGCTGTTTGTTCTAAGCTTTCAATCGCTTTTTTTATACTTTCAAAAGACTTACTTAAATTTTCGCGGGTTTTATCATTTAATACAACTTCCACAATTGTCATTACCGAATCTACAGATGATAATAAGCCTTCAATCTTTTTTTGCAATGGTGCCAATTGTTTACTAACAGCAGTTTTCAAACCTTCCTCTGTTTCTGCAATTAATGTATCGCCCGACTGCACAAATTCCGTTTCGTTACTGTAAATAATTTCAACAGCTTTTGAACCTAGTAAATCTGAACTAATAGCCTTAGCAATTGAATGTTTAGGAATTTTCACGTCTTCTGTTAAAAGAAATTTAACCAATACGCCATATTCTCCGTTTTTACCCTGTATTAAAGAAATAGTGTTAATTTGTCCCACTTTAAACCCATTTACCAATAAAGGATTAGCCTCTATTAATCCATCAATTTTTGGATAAACTGCATACAACTCATATTTATGGCTGAACAGATTGCTCCCTTTAAGGAAATTAAATCCCCAGATAAAAAAGCCAATAGCAGCCGTAACAACAATACCTATTTTAAATTCTTTAGAAATCTTCATATACTATCAGTCTGTTTTTCATCTTAGTGATTATATAAAATAGCAATGTGTTTCATGTTTTTGAAACAACTATTTTACAAATACTTTTTGAAGCCCTAATATACAGAATTTATTTAATTGGGATGTCTGAAAAAATGACTTTTAGTCCTTATTTCTTAACAGGCAGTACTGATTTAAAGATACCCTGAAATGAGACAATGTTTAGGGGAAATTCTAAAAAAACATGTAAAAAACTCAAAAAATACAAGGCTTTTAGACCAACATTATAATCGATAACATATAGTGCCACCGAAAATACCCACAGCACTATTGTGATAATTAATGTTTTTTTAGGCACTTTGTGCCACTGAATAACGGATGTTTTTGAAAACCAGTTTAAATAATGGTATGTATATGAAAATGCAATAAATCGCATGACAATAAATCCCGCATTTGTTTTATACACAATAGTATCAAAATCGGTCGAATCTGTTTGTAATCCGAAAAAATCAATTAAAAATTTATTAAGCAAATTAAATAATTCATAACTTTTATCAACATAAGCCGAAACCTGATATTGTAACCCGGGAGCTTTAATGACAAAAAACGAACCGGCTATAATTCCTAAGGCCATAATAGATAAATACCCTGCAAACGACTTGTTTTTTAAAACACCGTAAAACATAAATGCCCAGGTAAAAAAGAACACATGAATAATGGTCGGCAAAAACACTCCTACCCACACAAAATAACTATAACCGGTTTCGGCCAAAGCCAAGCCAACACATAACAAAATAGCCAATACAACTCTGTATAAATTGTCTTTTATGAAAACAAAAATAAACGATAGTAATAAGCCATAAAATATAATATTTGGAACTTGAGAATCAGATTTGGCAGGCTTTATAAACGAAAAATAAAATACTAAAACACACAATAAACTTAAAAACAAAAAATCGTACTTACCTTTTGTGAAATAATTTTTTTTATGCAGCCACCCTATTTCAGTAAGGTAATGCAATGGCCCCAAAACAGCATACGAAAACAAAAATAATTCGAAAGGAAGTATAAATGCCAAAACAGCAGATACAACCATTAATCCAATATTGGCATAATGAATCTGGTCATTACTAAGAGTACTTAATTTTATCAATGTTTTGTATTTAATATACTTTTCAAATATCTAAAAATAAATTGGATTGAAAAATTTTGAAAAACGATTGTTATTTTTTTTCATTCTCAAACTTTCCGGTTTTTTTATTGTAACCGTAAGGACAGTGCTTACACCCATTTTTACAGCAATAACCACGTTTTAAATGGTATTTTTCCGTAAAAACAATATAGCCCTCAGGACTAAGATAAAAATCTTCCGGATCTAATTGTTTATTAAACACTCGATTTAATGATTAATTTTGTGCAATGTTTTTTCAGTTCAAATATACAATATTCTTTGTTTTAACTCTATCTTCTTTTTTATTGAAAGCACAACAGGATAGTATTGGCAGAAGACGATTAACCATTGAATTAAAAAATGATTCAAATGTGTTATTTCAAAACAAAAAAATAATAACCGAAAACACCGTAACTGAACCTAAACTTGAAATTGGAGCGTATTTAAGTTCATATTATGCATTTTACACCGAAGACAATACTACTCAATATGTAAAATATGCAACGATGGGTGCGCGTAATAATCAGTTTGGATTAAATATGGCAATGATTTCGTTAGCATACAAATCAAAAAAAGTACGAAGTGCCATTTCGCTACATTATGGAGATATAGCTGAAAGCACATGGCCATCTCAATATAATCTAATACAGGAAGCAAATGTAGGAGTAGAATTATTTAATAATTTATGGTTTGATGCTGGGATATTTAGATCGCATATTGGATTAGAAAGTACACAACCAAGAGAAAATATTACCTCCAGTATGACTTTAGCAAATGTTTACGAACCTTATTTTTTTTCAGGAGCCAAATTAACGTACTTAATCAATTCAAAATTGAGTCTTCAGTTAAATTCCTTTAATAGTTTTAATTCTATTGTTGAAACCAATAAAAACAAATTATTTGGTAGTTCAATCATTTTTGCCCCTACCGAACATTTATCAATGACCTATAATTTTATTACGGGCGACGACACACCGGATTCAGTTAAATTAAAACATCAACGGTTTTACCATAATTTTTATTTAACCTATCAAAAAAATAAAATAAGTATTGGTGCTGAATTTAACTATGGAATTCAGGAGTACAGCAAACGTAAAAATTACAATACCATTGGAACGGCTTACATGAATAGTTCATTATTATTATTCAAACATCAATCTTTCAAAAAAATTGCTTTTTATGGAAGAGGGGAATGGTTTAGCGATGAGAACGAAATATTGAGTAATGGCTCAAACATGGGGAAATATACATGGGGAATAACAGCCGGTGTTGAATATAAACCCGTTAAAAACATGGCGATAAGTATTGAAGGTAGACAACTAAATTCAGAAAAAGTAAATTTTTATTATAATGGAAATTATCATAAAGAACGTAATGAATTAATTTTATGTTTTGACGTTTGGTTTTAGCATATGATTTCTTATTCTCCTATTATAGATAAAATTGAATATAACGGTTACCAAATTGGCGTTTTACGTTTAGATTTAATTCATCCGGATATTTCCGGGAACAAATGGTTTAAATTAAAATACAATTTAGAACAAGCAGAAAAGGAAAATAAAGATACCATTATCACCTTTGGCGGAGCATTTTCAAATCATATAGTTGCTACCGCTATGGCCTGCAAATTAGTCAATTTAAAAAGTATTGGCATTATTCGCGGAGAAGAAACATCTGCCATTAACCCCACCCTTTCTTTTGCAAAACAACATCATATGGAGTTATTATTTGTAACAAGAAACGAATATGCTCAAAAAAGTGATTTTGGCTATTTGCAACGATTGAGATACATGTATCCTCATGCCTATATTATTCCTGAAGGTGGAGATAACAGATTAGGACAAAAAGGTTGTGAAGAAATTTTGACGGAAAGCACAAAAAACTATTCATCTGTTTTTTGCGCATATGGAACAGGAACAACCTATAAAGGTATTTCTAAATCATTATTGCCTCATCAGGAGCTAACAGTTGTAAACGTTCTTAATTTTGAAGCCACTGCTAACGAAACTCAAACTACTATTTTAAACAATTACCATTTTGGCGGATACGCTAAACATACGCAGGAATTACTTGTATTTAAAAAATGGTTTGAAGAGACTTATCAAATATCTTTGGATTATGTTTATACATCAAAATTGTTTTTTGCTGCTTTTGATTTAATGAAACAAGAAAAGTTTAAAAAAGATAATCAGATTTTAATTATTCATTGTGGTGGATTACAAGGAAATAAAGGATATGAAGAACGTTATAACCTGAATCCTAACCGCCACGTAAATGATGCCCAAGGATAAACCTGTTTAGGATTATAACCCGTGTAGTTAACATATTTTTGAGATAACTTAAAAAAGCCTACACCAAATCCCAATGTATTGGTTATATGTTTGCCTCTGCTTTTAAAAATTCCATTTTGCAATTGAAATGTTAGTCCTTCAATTCCTCCTAAAATCATATCTGTACCATATCTGACGCGTGGTCCGAAATAATATTTTAATTGTGGTTTCAAATCATAATAATAGTTCACATCAATACCCGTAATAATTCCTGTTCCTCTGTTTCGTTGCACATTATTTGGATTATTTCCGGATGACGTGGTTGTACCGGAACTAGAATTATTAGCCGAATATTCAGCTAAAGCACCCAACGCATCATAGGTTAAACTAAGCGGAATTTTAATTCCCATTGATTTATTGGCAAACAAACGTTCATACGATACGGTTAATCTGCCTAAAAATAATTGGGTAATATAAAAGCCTAAAATATTATTTGACAACAACGCTTCTTGTTCTTTCCATTCCTTCATTTTACGTTCTTTGCGTTGCTCTTTTGTTTCATCCATATCAGGCAAAGAAGAAATTGAACTTGAATCCCGACTAAACATATAAATTGTTCCGGATTGATATTCTGTTAGCAGCACCTGATTTTTTGACACCATGATTAAAGGCACATTAGCAATTGTGTCTTTATAGCTAATTGTATTTTCAGAAATAGCCACAATTTTACAGGGAATAACTTTACCATCCCTAAAAAACAGTTTATCCTGAGCAAAGTTATTTAACGAACTAAAAAGTAATATCAAAAAAACGATATATATACTACACTTTATGTTCATTTTAAAAACGATAGCCAAAACAATATCCCAAATACATTTTCGGTATTCCGGTATATTCTTTTTTTAATTGAACAGAATTTACAGAAGAACCAATAGAGACAAAAAATTTAAAGTTAAAATTGGGTGAAATCCTGTATACCCAACCATTAGAAAGCATCAAAGCCCTTTGATAAGCACTTGAAGGCTGATATTCTTTTTGATTATTACTTGTATCTATCACTTTTAGATAATCATAAGCCATATATTTCCAAAATAACCCAACAAAATACTGAACTCTTTTTGTATTGCGGGGCATGTAATTTACACCTAATCCTACATCAAACTTTTTTTTAGCGCCATCTTTCGAATCGGCAATTAACAGATTTAAACCTCCCATACGGTCATTAAAATTATAACCTGCTAAAAAAGAAACCGACATCCGGCTATTCAACAAATCCCTGTCATACATTAACGTAAAATCTCCATTTGCCAGAGCCAATGCATTAATGGATAACATATTTTTATTCAGATAATATAAGTTTAAAACAGGCTTTTCGGCTGGTTTTACTTTCTCAACAGAATTTTGTTTTTCGGAAGAGTTAGATAAACCTACTGTTTCGACCATAGGAGCAATGGGAACCGGATTAGTATTAATAACTTCTGAAACGCCATTAGCATAGTAAATCAAGACAATATCCATTTTTGAAATTACATAAGTTGGTCCTTCATCCGTATTAAAATCCTTATAAACAACATCCTTAGCATTAATTTCCAATACTTTGACTTTTAATTTGCTGCCACTGGTTGTATACAGCACATCCTGACCAAATGCCAAAAAAGCACTCAAAAAAGAAGTAAAAAACACTAAAAACTTCACTTTCATGTATCCGGAATTTTATAGCATAAAAATATGCAATAACTAGC
>JAEUTR010000238.1 GCA_016787365.1 Bacteroidia bacterium | reverse complement strand
ATGAAGTATACAGAGCAGAGCGTCAATCTTACAAATTAGATTTGGCATTAAATGGAAACTACACTATTGAGTTGTTTTCATTTCCAGAGCCTCCTATAAGAGTAAGCCGACCGGAAGCAACAGACCTTAGGCATATAGCTTTTGAGGTGGATAATATTGACGAGGTAATTGAACAACTAACACTAAAGCAGGTGGTTGCAGAGCCAGTCAGAATAGACGAATTTACAGGTAAACGTTTTACATTTATTTTCGATCCTGACAGTTTACCGATTGAACTTTACGAGAGATAAAAATCAGTCTTCTATTCAATTACAATATTTATTTTTTTTGATAAATCTATTGCCCTTTGTTTAACGTCGTTAACGTTTGACTGTAAATTATCATAAGTTAAGACAACACCCATTCTTCGATAGGGTCGGGTGGTGGGCTTTCCAAATAATCGTATATCTGTATTTACATTATTTAAAACATCTGATACACCTGTAAAATGATACGATGTGCTTTCTGAACTTGCTAATAAAACAGCAGATGCTCCATGTTGTTGTAATTGTATTTCCGGAATAGGAAATCCTAAAATAGCACGTGCATGTAATTCAAATTCACTTAAATTTTGAGTGTTTGCTAAAGTTACCATTCCTGTATCATGCGGACGAGGAGATAATTCAGAAAAATAAATGCCTTTGTCTGTTAAGAAAAATTCTACTCCCCAAATACCTGCGCCACTTAAAGCCTTTGTTACTTTGGCAGCCATGTCTTGCGCTTCTTTTAAATCTTTATCATTTACTGCACAAGGCTGCCAGCTTTCCTGATAATCACCTCTTTCTTGTCGATGACCTATTGGTGGGCAAAACAAAGTAATGCCATTTTTTTGTGTAACAGTTAATAAGGTAATTTCTGAATTAAATTTAATAAACTCTTCTACAATAACTTCTTTATAATCACCACGAGAACCTTCCATAGCGTAGTTCCATGATTTTTCAACGTCTTGTTCTGTTTTAATAATGCTTTGACCTTTTCCACTACTACTCATTAAAGGTTTTACAACACATGGAATTCCAATAACAGAAACAGCTTTTTTAAACTCTTCCAAAGTAGTAGCATATAAATAATTAGCGGTTCTTAAACCTAATTCTTTGCTTGCTAAATCTCTGATGGCCTTACGGTTCATGGTAAAATTAGCTGCCTTAGCACTTGGTACAACAGTAATGCCCTGTTTTTCATAATCATAAAAACGTTCAGTTCTGATAGCTTCAATTTCCGGAACAATTAAATCCGGTTGATGCTTAGCAACAATAGCATCCAAGGCCAAACCATCTAACATATTTATAACTTCAAATTCGTGAGCTACTTGCATGGCAGGTGCATCTTTATATGAATCAACCGCTATTACATATTGTCCTAAACGTTGTAGCGCAATGGTTACTTCTTTTCCTAATTCTCCTGAACCTAGTAATAATATTTTTTGACGTTCCATGTAGATATATTTTTTAAAATCTTAACTTCAATGTACTTGGTAAATTATCTTTTAATAAACCAAAGTAAAGGCCGTATCCTGCAGCTAAACCAATAGTTCCGCCAATAAGCGCCTGAATTCGACGCCTGCTTCTTGATACTCTTTCGTATCCTAAAATATAGGCATCATGATCAATATAATTTGGATTACTAATTGTATTGTGTTTAATTCTTACTTTCGGAAGACCGGTAAGTGCCATATAACCATATGGAAAAACAGGAGCAAAAAATAATCCCAATCCTCCACTGGCCAAACCAACTATACCGGCACCAATTAATGCGCCACGTGCCTTAAATCCTTTGCGGGCATCACGTTCGCCATATATATAATATAGCATTTCATCGCGGGTAAAATAATTTCCTTTTAAAGTATCTTGTGAATAATAATAATCGGTAAATCCTGTCGAATATTTTACGCAATATATTTCATCGTATTCGTAATGTAGTTTTTCTGAGGGTTTGACTGGATTTATTATGGTTACGGCACCTATTACTGTATCTATTACTTTTTCAACCACATAATTTCCATTCATCAATAAAATAGTGTCTTTGTTTTGTGATGTTGCACTAAAACTCAACATTACAAAAAATAATAGCGACAAAACAACTCTTGACATATGATTAATCATTCAACAAGTTTACAAATAATCCTAAATAAATACTACCAAATGATATTGACATTATGGTTATTTTATTCAGAAATAGAGATGATTATTCTTCGAATTTAAAACTTATAGACTTTATGGATTGAAGAGTTGTATTTTGATGAGAAATAGTATTTATCAACTCTATAGCTTCTGGTAATTCAAAAACTTCTTTCAAATTCCTGATTTTACCTATTGGCACATCGTATTTTAAGCAGGCATTAAATATTATATCGTAATTAAATAACCGAATACTATGACTAAGTTTTGAAAACAGTTCTTGTCTGTTGGTAACACGTTGTTGATTATTTTCGAACTCAGGTAAAGAGTATATATTAAGGTTTAAAATTTCACACAAATGTTTAAATTGCTTATCACTTCCAATGGCAAAGGTAATTTGTTGCTGATCTTTAGTTAAAAATATTTCTCCGTAGGGAGCAATATTTGGATGTAAGGAGCCTTGAGCAGTTGGCAAGTGATGGGCAATTAACCAATTTGTTGCTTGATTTGCTAAAGAGGCAACAGCAGTATCAAATAACGAAACAGAAATGTGAGAACCTTTTTGAGTTTTATGTTTATTTAAGAGGGCAATTAAAATGGCTTCTTTTAGTTGATGTCCGGCTAAAAGATCAATTAAGGCAACAGGCATTTTTAAGGGAGGAGCATTTTTTTCTCCATTCATAAACATAAAACCACTTTCGGCCTGTAATATTAAATCGTAAGCGGTACGAGGGCTGTTATTCCCAAATCCGTTAATTGAAGCATAAATTAAAGTAGGATGTAATTTTTTTAAAGTTTTATAATCTACTTTTAATTTGATATCATCTCCTAATTTGTAATTAGTGATTAAAACATCTGCTGTTTTAATTAAATCATAAAAGGACAGTAAATCTTTATCAACGGATAAATTCAAAAATAAAATTTCTTTACCCGTGTTTACACTCCAAAAGTATGCACTAGTATTGTCTTTTGTGTTTTCTGATTGTAATTTCCAACTACGTGTAACATCACCACCCGTTTTTGGGTTTTCAATCTTAATTACCTTTGCACCTAATTCGGCAAAAAATAAACCAACTGACGGACCTGCTAATACGCCTGCTAATTCAATTACGGTTAAATCGGCAAAAAGAGATTTCAATATGATTATTTACAGTTAGCTTTTATAAGTTCGTTCACTTCTTCGTCATATTCGATAGAATAGCCTCTATCGTTTGCTTTTTTAAGGTTTGCGCATGCTTCGGAAGTTTTGTTTTGTTTTAGCCTTAATAATGCTAAATTTTTGTAGGCATAAGAATTATTTGGGTCTAATTCAAGAGATTTTAAAATGTCTTTATTTGCGCCCGAAAGATCGCCCAGTTGAAGTTTACAAAACCCACGATTACTATAGGCGTAGGCAAAATCTGGCTTAAGTGCAATACACTTATCAAAAAGTTCAATAGCACCTTTGTAATCTTTTGTGCTTATTTTAATAAAGTAAGCAGTATTATTATAGGCCACATATTGTAAGGAAGTATCTACTTTTGCTGCAAAATTATTATCATCTTCAGCTTTTTGATATTCTTTTAATTCAGCATAATTAATACTTCGGTTTAATAAAGCTCCCGGATCATTAGGTTTGTTGGATAAAATTAAACTTTCTGTTTTAATAGCTTCATCATATTTTTTTTGTCTATGATAAATTACTCCTTTTAACCTCAGAGCTGAAATATCGTCAGGACTAATATTTAAAATAGAATCGGTAAATAATAAAGCATTATCATATTCATGCTTTTCTATATAGGCTTGCGACATCCAGTCTAAAAATTTGGTATCTCTTGGATTTAATTCTAAGGCCTTATTTGAGTTTACAATAATCTTATCAAATTGTCTAGAGTCGAAGAAAATTTTATTTTTATTTTCAAAAGCTTTTAAAAATTCGGGAGAAATTTTCAATGCCATATCCATATCAGCTTCTGCTTCAGCATAATTTTTTAATTTATGTCTGCAAACGCCTCTGTTTACGTATAAGTTAGCGATTTTATAAGAACTATTTAATGTTTTTTTATATTCTAATGCTTTACTGATGTGCTGGATGGCATCTGTATATTTTTCTTCATCAATCGCTTTTTGAGCTTTATTCAAATGAAAATCAATATCATTTTGCCCATTAAATAATAATGGGAAACACAAAATTAACAATACAGTACCAAGTTTTATCATAATTTATTTTTTTTCAAAAATAAGCGTCACTTTATTAAAATCTGCCGCAGCATTTATAACATCTTTAAACTCCTTATATTTATTTTTTGAGTAAAATGTATTTATGTATTGTTCGCTTATATTTACGATTAATTTATTTCCTTCTACTTTTTGACTTGACTTAAAATATGCCGTTTCTTTTCCATCTTCTGATAATACAACATTAAACTCCAAATCTTTTACATTTGATATTTTGTATCCTTCAGGAATTTCTACCTCAATATTTCTTAAAAAACCATGAGCATATTCTAAAACGATATCTGTTTTACGAGGTTTCTCTTGATAAAGTTCGGCTTGAGGGCCAATAATTAAGCCAATTTTATATAAAAACTTATTACCGGCTTTTTCTATTAACATGGGAGTTTCAACACTTCCACTTATAATTAATGGTTTTTTGAAAATATTTTCGGGCTCAATATTTTCTACTTTATAATTTTTTACAGTAGTGTTTTCTCCAATTTGTTTTAAAATATTTTCAGAGGTTTCTTTTTTCTGTTCTTCGGTGAGGATATAATAAATAGGGTGCAGACTGTATCCTGAATATCCTGTGAATTCATGAGACAATTGGTTTTTTGGATTAAAATCTTCTCCTTCAAATGAAATTTTTGCATTTATGGTATTTTGACTTAATAAATAATCTGTTCCTCCGATTAATTTTATTTTTGCAATTCCTGCGGTTACACCCGCAACTTCTGTTGCTTTTACAAACAAGCCTTTATTTAAGGCATATTGACTTGGTGGAAATCCTATTCTACTAAAATAATTAGCCGGATTTAAATATTTTCCTATGGAAGGATAATAAATCAGTAATTCTTCCAATTGAATATACGCTTCAAATGCCCCATCAAATTCACTGTCAAATCTATTATTTGTAAACACCATTTCTATGTTTAAATTTAACTGACGTGATGCTTCAATGAAAATTCTATTTAAAATATATTCATTGGTTAGTTTTTGACTTAGTGCTTTTTCAATGGTTAGATTATCAGGTGCATCGGTTGAAAAGACAATATTTTTTTTAATATAATATTCAAACTCTGTTATCTTTTCCAGATCGGTTGCTTTTTTTGCTGCACCTGATTTATCAATCGCCTTTGAGATAGCTTTTATATCTTCTTTTGTATTTGTATAATAGTTTGTAATTAAGTCGTTACCTATTAAATTCCATGTATAGTATTTAGAATTAGATTTTGCTGTATTATATCTTAGTGTATAATTAAATCGTTGTTTATTTGCATCATCTGCCGAATACTTTTCAGTTTCATATTCTTCGATGCTTTTTGCTTTGGCTATTAAGTGGTTTACTTTTTGATCGGATGTATCAGATGTAAACGGAGCAAATCCGTTATATGATTTTAGTTCAAATTCTAAATTTTTAGGAGAAATAAAGTCAATTTCTACATTTTCCTGAGGAAAAGAAAATTGTGTTTCATATGATCCGTATGTGCTAATATATTTTTTTGAGGTGTATAAAAACTCAATATCTGAATTTGGTTCTACTCCCTCATAAGCGAAAATTGTGAACGGTCCTTTGTCATCTAAATTATCTACTTGCTTAATATTGTTTTTATCCAGATTAATTATTTTTCCGCTAGATGTAATACATCTGGCTTTCAAATTAATCATCTCAATAATTTTACCGGAAGGTATATACATTTTGTTTTTTATTTCTACACCTTTATCGTTATTAATATGCGTAATAATATGCTTTGTTTCATATAAACCTAACTCATTGTTTGAATCATACGCATACTCTAATACATGTTTTTCTTTTACTGTATAGTAGTCGTGATCTTTATATTTTTCGTTAGCTGGAGTTAGAACAGGTTTTTTGTCCCAGTC
>JAEUTR010000692.1 GCA_016787365.1 Bacteroidia bacterium | reverse complement strand
GATTACAAAGAAAAAGAGATTTATCTTAAAATTGCAGATTTATACATTCAACTCAATGATTTTAAAAATGCAAATGCCATATTAGAAAAACTATTAACCTACGATAAATGGAACACGGAAGGTTTAAGAAAATCATCATGGTGCCATATTATATTAAAAGAATTTGATTTAGCCATTGCAAAAGCTGACAGAGCCATTGATAAAGAAACAAATACCGACGGACAAGGAACTGAAATAGCACATTATTACAGAGGACTGGCAAAAGATAGTTTAAAAGACTATAATGCAGCTATTTTATCATATAAAAGAGCTATTACCATTTTAAAGAGTAGAGAAGTTAATCGTATTATAGCCAAACCAGGTTACAAACCATATTATGTAAATTTAGCAACTGCTTTATATAAAACAAAAAAATACGATGAATCCATTAAAAACTACGAAATAGCTTTACAAGTAGATCAGGCAGATACTATTCGTCCTGAAAATTACTATATATATTATCTTAAAAGCTTTCCATTTTTATCAAAATCAGATTTTAATGCTGCCATAGGAGATTTAAACAGAGCTATTGTGTTAAATGGGAAATCGGCTATGCTGTTTTTTCAAAGAGGAACTATTTACAAACAAACAAGTCAGTATCAAAGCGCTATCAGTGATTTTACAAAAACAATCATACTGGACGAATTAAATGCAAATGCGTTCTTTTATAGAGCCCAATGTCAAATGGAATTAGGAAACTATAAAGAAGTAATTAATGATGCGAAACAAACCCTTAAACTGAATTCTAAAAATAATGATGCAATAGCTTTATTAAAAACAGCCGAAGAAAAAAATTATATCGCCAATAAAGAAAGTGACGCTCCTCAATTAAGATGGGAATATCCATCCATTGACCAAAATAATTTTATCAATGTATATGTTAATCAATTAAATGTTCTATTAGAAGCTAATATTACAGATAAAAGCCTTATAAAATCAATTACCGTAAACAACAAAGAAATTGTATTTAATAACGAAGAATTAAACCCCGAATTAAACTATAAACTATCTGCTGATAATCTAAAGAAAATAGACATCAGTGTTACTGATATATATAACAATACCACTAAAAAAACGATTAAAGTAGGGAAAATTGTAAGTGAAACAAGAGCTATTGTAAACTTAGAAGGTATCATATTGTCAAATGACAGTTCGATGAACCCACTAGCGAATAAACGAATTTTTATCACAAACCAAAAAGGTGAAATTTTTTATACAGGCGTAACATCTGAAAAAGGATATTTTAAATTTGAGAACATTCCTATTGATAAAAATTACTTAATAGAACTTGAAGAAACTGAGGTAAGCATGAAAAATAAGGGATTTGTTTTAGCAGACAAAAATGGAAAAGTTGTGATGAGTGCCACCAGAAATGTAAAAGAAAAAAACAAATTTTCATTCGAATTATTAAAAACCGATATTACTACTATGAGTTTAATGAGTATTGATGATTTGCCTTTATTAATTAATATTGGTGGTAAACTTATTGGATTATCAACCACTCAAATACCATTAGCAAATATTAATTTACAATTAATTAAAGAAAATGGAGAAGTTCTTATTAAAAAAACTGACGATAATGGCTTCTTCAATTTCATCAACCTTAATCCTAACGAAAACTATACATTTAAAATATCAGAAGAAGAAGCAAAAAACATAAACGTATCAACCATTATTATAGCGGATTATAATGGTAAAATTATCAAAACCATCTCTAAAAATAATTTTGGTTTTTTTGAATATAAAATACTTACTATAGAGAAAACACAACTTAGTTCTATATCAGAACCTGACCCATGGATGAAATCGATAACATTAAATAAAGATAAAAATGAGTTAACCATCATCGAAAACATTTATTATGAATCAGGATCGTTTACTGTACCAAAATCATCCGAAGTTATTCTTAATAAAGCTATAGAAGCATTAAAATCAAATAACAATATTATTTTGGAAGTTGAATCTCATACCGATGCCATGGCCAGTGATGAATACAATCTGGATTTATCCCAAAAAAGAGCCACACATGTTGTTGATTATATTCAAAAAAAGGGGATTGATAAAAAACGATTATTCCCTAAAGGTATAGGAGAAGCTCAACTTGTAAATCACTGTGCAAATGGAATAGATTGTTCAGACGAAGAACATAAACAAAACCGTCGCACCATTTTTAAATTAATTTACAAGTAACAAAATGCATTAAAATAAGTGCGTTTTATTTAATAACACTTTTATCAAATTCTAATTTTACTTCGTACCTTTAAGGTGCAATGATATTAGAAAAAATATCCCTTATAAACTTTAAAAATTACGACGAAGCTCAAATAGATTTTTGTAAAAAATTTAACTGCTTTGTAGGTAATAATGGTATGGGTAAAACTAATTTATTAGACGCCATTCATTACATTTCTTTTTGCAAAAGTTTTTTTAATGCCATTGATAGTCAAAATATTAAACACGATTTACCGTTTTTTGCCATTCAAGCTTGGATTAATAAAAATGGAGAAACACACGAAATATTTTGCGGAGTAAAGCGTGGTGCAAAAAAGCAATTTAAACATAACAAAAAAGAATACGAGCGTTTATCAGAACATATTGGATTATATCCTTTGGTAATGATTTCTCCTTCGGATATTGAATTAATTTGGGACGGAAGTGAAGTGCGTCGTAAGTTCATGGATAGCATCATTTCTCAATACGATAAAGTGTATTTAGAAAAATTGATTGCCTATAACCATGTATTACAACAACGTAACGCTTTATTAAAACAATTTCACGAAAGTCGTTCTTTTGATAATGCTAGTCTTGAAATATGGGACGAGCAATTAATTATTCATGGGCAAGAAATTATCAGAATACGCACACATTTTTTAGAAGAATTTATTCCTTTGTTTACCAAAAATTACCAATTCATAAGTGGTAGTAACGAGCACGTCAGTTTAGAATACGAATCATCCATCAAAGATTTATCTTACCAAACTGTTTTAACTGCCAGTTTATCAAGAGATAGAGCAGTTCACCACACAACTGTTGGTCCGCACCGCGATGATTTAGATTTTAAATTAATGGGCAATAGTTTGAAAAAATTTGCGTCTCAAGGTCAACAAAAATCATATTTACTAGCTTTAAAATTAGCTCAGTTCGAATTCATTAAAGAAAAGAAACATACCAAGCCTTTATTATTATTGGATGACATCTATGATAAATTGGATGAAACACGTTTCAGGAAATTAATTGAATTAGTAAGTGGCGATGAGTTTGGTCAGGTATTTATAACAGATACACACCCTGAACGCATAAAAGAATTATTTGAACAAAGTCATTCAGAACATTTGATTTATATTGTAAACGACGGCTCAATAGTAAAACATGGCTAAAAACAATAATCTCATAAAACTAGGTGATGCTATTTCTCAAATTTTTAAAGAAGAAAAATTAGATGAGAAATACAGCATTTTTGCAATTAGAAATGGCTGGGAAGGCATTGTTGGTAAAACAGTTGCAAAACATACCACACAAATAAACTATGCGCAAGGTATTTTGTTTGTTTCTATAGATTCGCCTATTGTTAGAAATGAAACAGCTTATGCAAAAGAGGCGATTATTGAAAAGGTCAATAAATTTGTAGGAAAGAGGTTGATAAAAGAATTAGTACTAAAGTAAACGATTTAAGATAAAAAGACCCTCAGCGAACTTTGCGCAAACACTCAGCGTTCTCTGCGGTTAAATAACAAAAAAAGAATGAAAGCATTTAACGTACCGGAGTTTTATAGAAGCCCTATCATCAGCAAAGTAAAACAATACCGTAAAATACAAGACCCAAGAAAAAGAGATAACTCACCTACTCTATTAGATTTTGGCGATGTTCAATTTTTGATTGCACGTCATTTTGGTTTTTGTTATGGCGTTGAAAATGCTATTGAAATTTCCTTTAAAGCCTTAGAAGAAAATCCAGGCAAACGTATCTTTCTTTTAAGTCAAATGATACACAACCCAGATGTGAACAATGATTTAATTGAAAGAGGAGTTCAGTTTTTGCAGGACACAAATGGCAATCAATTGATTTCATTTGACACTTTAACTCCTGATGATGTAGTCATTATTCCTGCATTTGGCGCACCTTTAGAGATTATAGCTTTGTTAGAATCTAAAAACATTAAAACAGAAGCGTATAACACAACTTGTCCGTTTGTAGAACGCGTTTGGAAAAAATCAGAATCTATTGGTAAAGACAATTATACCATTATTATTCACGGCAAACACAACCACGAAGAAACTAAAGCAACCTTTTCAAGAAGCGACAAACATAATAAAGCCATTATTGTAAGAAATATTTCAGAATCAAAATTATTAGGAGAATATATTATAGGTAATAAACCAAAAGAACAATTTGCTATAGATTTTGAAGGACGATATTCTGAAAATTTAGATGTAGAAAAAGATTTACAACGTGTAGGTGTGATTAACCAAACCACCATGTTGGCAAGTGAAACCCAAGAAATTGCCGATTATTTTAAAACAGTAATGTTAGAAAAATATGGTGCCATCAATATCTCTAATCATTTTGCTGACACTCGTGACACTTTATGTTATGCCACTAACGAAAATCAAGATGCCACGTATGGCTTATTGGAAACTGAAGCTGATATAGCTATTGTGGTTGGTGGATACAATAGCAGTAACACTTCTCATTTGGTTGAATTGTGTGAGCGCAAATTCCATACTTATTTTATTTCTTCAGAAAAAGAAATTATAGACAAAAACACCATCCATCATTTTGATTATCCAAATAAAAAACATTTAACCACAAACCAATTCTTACCAAATAAAACTCCGGTACGAATAATCATTACAAGTGGTGCCTCTTGCCCCGATTCTGTTATCGAAGGCGTTATTCATAAAATTAATAGCTTTTATACCGATATTAAATCAGTAGAAGATGTTATAAAACATTTATCAAACTAATCATGCAATTAAACTTAACAAAACCTCTTGCTTTTTTCGATTTAGAAACTACTGGTATTAGTGTTGGTGGAGATAGAATCGTCGAAATATCTATTGTTCGTGTTAACATTGATAATTCAACAGATATATTGACTAAGAAAGTAAATCCCGGCATCCCAATTCCTGAGTTTTCATCAAAAATTCATGGCATTTATGATAAAGATGTGGTTGATTGTCCTAGTTTTAAAGAGATCGCTCCTCAATTAGCGCAGTTTTTAACTAACTGTGATTTAGCAGGCTTTAACTCCAATAAATTTGATGTTCCTTTTTTAGTAGAAGAATTTTTACGTTGTGACATTGATTTTGATTTAAAAAATCGGAAATTAATTGATGTTCAAAATATTTTTCACATGATGGAACCTCGTAATTTAACAGCAGCTTATAAATTTTATTGCGACAAACCTTTAGAGAATGCACACTCCGCCGAAGCTGATACATTAGCTACTTACGAAATTTTCAAAGCTCAATTAGCCCGTTACGAAAACACTGAATTGATTGACGAGAAAGGTAATACTTACAAGCCAGTTAAAAACGATATGAGTGTTTTAAGTACTTTAACGGCGCGTACTCGAAATGTGGATTTAGCAGGAAGAATAGTTTACAACGATAATAATGTAGAAGTTTTTAATTTTGGCAAACACAAAGATAAATCAGTAAAAGAAGTATTTGAAAAAGAACCGTCATACTATAATTGGATGATGCAAGGTGATTTTCCTTTATACACTAAAAAGGTACTGACTCAAATTCGTTTGAGTATGAAGGGATAAAAAGAACACGAAATAAAATGCACGAATTAGAACCATTTTATAACTGGCAACATTTATACATCGCTTCGGAAGATGAGGATTCGCCATTTTATGGTGCGGAATACAGTGAATTTACATTTAGTAATACAGTTTATAATTTCTACATACATCCTCAATGGGATGATATGGGTAGCGAAACCTTATACCTCAAAATCTTATTTGTGGATTACGATGAGCATTACGCAATTATTGAATTAATTGGAGAATGGAACGATGCCATCAATAATGATATCATGCTTTTAAAACGTGATATTATTGATGAGTTAGCTTTTCATGGTATCAATAAATATATCATGATTGGGGAAAATGTTTTAAATTTTCATCATTCCGATGATTCTTATTACGAAGAATGGTTTGAAGATGTGCAAGACAATGATGGCTGGATTACTTTTATCAATTTTCAAGAACATGTTTTAAAAGAGTTTAAGCAAGCTAACTTGGATTACTATTTCATTACTGGTGGTGAATTAAACGACTACGAATGGCGTAAATTTTCCCCAGGCCAAGTGTTTGGTAATATTTCTAAGATTATTTCCAAGAGATTAGCTTAGTTCAGCGTCACCCTGAACTCGTTTCAGGGTCTCAATGAGATGCTAAAACAAGTTCAGCATGACCAACCAACAAGCACACTGTTTTTAAACCAAATCTTAATACTGTTGTTAATAGTTTAACTAATATTTCAGTTCACAAACTATTATATTTGATACTGATTTTAAACATACATTTTGGCTACTCAAAAAGATATAACGACTCTCAATCCTAAAGAATATATTATTATAAAAGGAGCACGCATGCATAACCTCAAAGGTATTGATGTGGCATTGCCTCGTAATAAATTTATTGTGATTACTGGTTTATCAGGTTCTGGTAAATCATCATTAGCATTTGATACGTTGTATGCCGAAGGGCAACGTCGTTATGTAGAAAGTTTATCAGCCTACGCTCGTCAGTTTTTAGGTCGTTTAGAAAAACCAAAAGTAGATTACATTAAAGGAATTTCTCCTGCAATTGCGATTGAACAAAAAGTAATTTCACGTAATCCACGAAGTACAGTTGGTACCATTACAGAGATTTACGATTACCTAAAATTATTGTATGCTCGTGTTGGGAAAACATACAGTCCTATTACTGGTAAAATAGTCAAACGAGATTCTGTAACTGATGTGGTTGATTTTGTGAATACATTAAGCAACGAAACCAAATGCTTAATTGTTTCTAAATTAATTGTTCCAAAAGATAGAGATTTAGCTAAGCATTTGGAGTTACTCAATCAGCAAGGATTTGCAAGAATTTTAGTCAATCATCAAATCACAAAAATTTCTGAATTTGATGCTAAGAAATCAAAAAAAACAGATACTATCTTTTTATTAATTGATAGAATAGTCGTAGATATTACAGACGAAG
>JAEUTR010000164.1 GCA_016787365.1 Bacteroidia bacterium | reverse complement strand
ACCTTTTTAACATCATCTCCGTATTGTTCAGGTTGAAGTTCTTTATATTTTTCTTTAAAGGATTTTGGGTGTGTGCCTTTATATCTTACACGACGCGGTTTTTGCGGTTCTTTATCCTCCATATGTGTAAAGCTAACAATTAAGTGATGGCTTTACAGAATTATTAATTTTGTATTAATGTTTGCCAAGTATCAAAAGTGTAGTTACAATATCTTTATTTAATATGTATCAATTCTGTATTTTCAATAATTTCTTTCAAAGCATTATATAAAGTATCTAAATCTTTTTGGGTATTAAACACTTGTATACTATATCTCAAATACACATCATTATCATGTCGCATTACTGGAATCTCTATTTTATAGGCTTCAAATAAATTGCGTTGTAAGGTTTCGGGTTCTGATGTATGAATAGGAATACTAAACATTTGCCCTAAAAACTCATCAGTTAAAGGGCATAGAGGTTTTGTTCTCAGTAATTCGCAAAAACGTAATGCATTATCTCTTACTAATTTCCTACATAATGCAGTATGTTTTTCCCAATCATGAGCTTTTAAAAATTCAATGGCTCTAGGCACAGTTAAAAATGCCGAAAAATCTCTGGTTCCTTGTAATTGATGATAATCTAAAAACTGTGAATGTGATAGCATTACACTTTCATAACCCCAACTTATCATCAATGGATCAACCCATTTTTGTTGTGTTTTTGAGACATATAAAAACGAACAACCTTTGGGTGTCATCATCCATTTATGGCAAGCACCCGTATAAATATCAGCGTTTAATTCAGTAAGATTTAAAGGAATGTGAGCAGGAACATGAGCTCCATCAACAATAGTTAGCAGCCCTTTTTGTTTTGCAATTTCGCATATTTCCTTTACGGGTAAAATTAACGCAGTGCTGCTTGTGATTTGACTGATAAAAATTGCTTTAGTGTTTTTAGTAAGGCCTTTAAAAAATTGTTCAACAATGGCTTCTTTTGTAGTTAAGGGTAAGTTAATATGTTGGCGGATGTATTTTGAACCTTTTTGTTTGCAATAGTAGTTCCAAGTTTTATCCATGGCGCCATATTCTAAATCAGTGGTTAAAATTTCATCGCCGGGTTTTAAGTCTATACTTTTTGCAATTATATTAATGGAATAGGAAGGATTCATGGTAAAAACCAAGTCATCTGCATCACAATTAACATATAATCCAAGTGCTTTTCTAGATTCTTTTAAATACTTAAATCCATCATTTGTAATAAATTGAACAGGCTCTCTTTCTAGTTCTAATTGCCATTTTTGATAATTCTCAAAAATTGGTTTTGGACAGGCTCCGAATGAACCAAAGTTTAAAAAAGTAATACTCGGGTTTAATAAAAATTGCGAGATAAAATCATTTTGTGTTTTGTTTTGCATATATCAAAAGTATAAAATATGAATTTATAAGCGAATAGAACTAACATTTTTATTGAAAATCTTACATATGTATGTATATGTTACGATTAGAGTTGATATATTACTGTTAATAGACCTATTTTTACCAAGGAGATATGAATACTCTAAATGTTAGATTATTTGTGCATGATTTGATAATTACCTAAAAGTATTTTACTTATAGCTTAGTAATTTGGGAGAATTAATGCAAATAGTAATGTTTATAGTTGCTTGTGGTTAATGATGAATAAGTAGTCAGTAATTGTTTGGTAAGTTTATATTACCGGGTTTGTGTTAAGTTTTGTGAATTTTAGAAGTTGACATACAGTTCGAGAAAGTTGTCAGTATCATTGTATGTAACTTCTATCATGTTAAGCCTGTCATTTTCGGCAGGCTTTTTTTTAATAATTTATGATGTAAAAATAAATTCATATAATACATAATGAATTCTTTTTTAGAACAGTCTTTAAAGAATATTTTCTTAAATTGTAATGCTTACAGCAACGTATGGAAAAAGGTACTAAAAAAAATGAAACAGAAGTTAGCCATGGTCAATTCCTTTCAATTTTCGAAAATTCAATAAATGCTATTCTTTTTGGAATCCCGGATGGAACATTACTAGATGCAAACCCCGCTGCAGTTGAAATGTTTGGCTATTCGATAGAAGAGTTAAGGAAATTAGGAAGAGGAGCCATTTTTGATACGACAGATCCAAAAATGATCGCAGCTTTAAAAACAAGAACAGAAACAGGTAAAGCAAAAGGAGAGATAATAGGTATTCGCAAAAATGGAGAGCGTTTTCCTTGCGAATTCTCATCCGCTATTTTTAAAACAGAAACAGGAGAAAGCAGAACAAGTACAGTTTTAAATGATATCTCTGAAAGAAAAAAAGCGGAAGAAGAAATAACATTATTGATGGATAATACTGAAGAAAGTTTTGTTCTTGT
>JAEUTR010000030.1 GCA_016787365.1 Bacteroidia bacterium | reverse complement strand
TTCTATTTTCAATGAAATTAGTGGTTTGAATCCCGAAAATATCAGCACTTCTTAAAACCGCACTAAAGTTGTGGGTTTGGTACACATCTTCTAAAACCAATTTCATGTGGTTTGTTCTTTCTTTTAATACATCGTGTAAACGACCTCTGCGGCGTTCGCTCACAAAGCCCTCTAAATACTCGGTTAAAGCGTTTTTATATGCTAAATCAGACATTTTGCAAAGATAGGGTTTTTATGTAATTCAACTAACGAAGATGGCACTAATCTCTATTAACTCGCCACTTATCGCCAAATAATCCGTACATTTGCAAAAAAATACAATAATAATGAGTAGAGAAAGTCAAGGGCCTAGAAAAACGTTTTCAAAAGGAGGCTCATCAGATTTTAATAAAAGAAAATCTTTTTCAAGTTCCGATAAAGCAAAACGTCCTCGCAGTTCTGGAGATTCTTCGTTTAAAAAACGCGATGGAGATTCAACAGAAAAACGCTCTTACACGAAGAGAGAAGATAGTTCTGAAAGACCAAGAAAAAGTTTTGGTGATTCTGAAGGAAAATCATTTTCAGGAGAAAAAAGATCATTTGGTAAACGCCAGGATGGAAGTTTTAAATCTAAATCAAGCGGTAGTTTTGGTGGAGGAGAAAAACGCTCATATACAAAAAGAGAAGGTAGTAGTGAAGATAGACCACGCAGAAATTTTGGAGATGGTGAAAGAAAACCGTTTGTAAAACGTGAAGATGGTAAATACGAAAGTGCTGGACCTCGTAAGAGTTACGGTGATGGAGAAAAACGTTCTTATACAAAAAGAGAAGGTAGTAGCGAAGATAGACCACGTAGAAGTTTTGGAGATGGCGAAAGAAAACCATTTGTAAAACGTGAAGATGGTAAATACGAAAGTGCTGGACCTCGAAAGAGTTACGGTGATGGAGAAAAACGTTCTTATACAAAAAGAGAAGGCAGTAACGAAGATAGACCGCGTAGAAGTTTTGGAGATAGCGAAAGAAAACCATTTGTAAAACGTGAAGATGGTAAATATGAAAGCAGCGGACCTCGTAAGAGTTATGGCGATGGAGAAAAACGTTCATATACAAAAAGAGAAAGTGGTAGTGAAGATAGACCACGTAGAAGTTTTGGAGATGGTGAAAGAAAACCATTTGTAAAACGTGAAGGTGGTGATAGTGAACGACCAAGAAAATCATATAGTGATAGTAAAGCATTTGATAAACCATACGAACCAAGATTATCTAAATCTGAACGTGTGGTTGAAAAATCAAAAAAAGCCGGGCCATCAAAAACGTCTACTCAAAAAAATGTAAGCGATGATGCGGTTCGTTTAAATCGTTATGTAGCTAATGCAGGTATTTGTTCTCGCAGAGAAGCAGATGTTTTAATTGCAACAGGAGTGGTAACCGTAAATGGTAAAATTGTTACTGAAATGGGTTACAAAGTAAATCCAACAGATGTTGTAACGTATGGTGGAGTACCGATTAAAAATGAAGTGAAAAAATATTTGATTTTAAATAAGCCTAAAGATTACATTACAACCATGGACGATCCAGAGGAACGTAAAACAGTAATGGAATTGATTCGTAAAGCTTGTAAAGAGCGTTTATATCCGGTTGGAAGATTGGATAGAAATACAACCGGGTTATTGTTATTTACAAATGATGGCGATTTAACGGCTAAGTTAACACATCCAAAATTTAATGTCAGAAAAGTATACCACGTTGTTTTAGATAAGCGCATTACATCAGAAGATTTTAGAACTTTAGCGGATGGTATTGAATTATCTGATGGACCTATTAAACCAGATGCAATTGAATATGTAGGCGAAGGAAAATCAGAATTAGGTGTTGAAATTCATAGCGGACGAAACCGTATTGTTCGTCGTATGTTTGAACATTTAGGATATGAAGTCATGAAATTAGACAGAGTTGCTTTTGCAGGTTTAACTAAAAAAGATTTACCTCGTGCTAAGTTCCGTTTCTTAACAGAAAAAGAAGTTGATTTCTTGAAAATGTTAGGATAGGAACAGTCAACACAGAGCTACAGAGTTTTAAAAGAGATATACAGAGTTTTGTGTATCTCTTTTTTATTTATTTTTATAAAACAAACTCAGTGAACTCTTACTCTCAGTTTCTCTGTGTTGAAAAAATTAAACATTATGAATAAAATATATTATCTCTCCACTTGTGATACATGCAAACGCATTATTTCCGATTTAGGATTAAAAGAAAAAGGATTTATATTTCAGGATATAAAAACCGAGAAGATAACTCCTACTCAATTAGAAGAAATGAAAAATGCCATTGGAAGTTATGAAGCATTATTTAGTAGAATTGCCCGTAAATATAAAGAATTGGGACTAGGTGAAAAATCTTTAACGGAAAGTGATTACAAGAAATTTATTTTAGAAGAATATACCTTTTTAAAACGACCGGTCATATTTATTAAAAACAAAATGTTTGTAGGAAATAGTAAAGCTATTATTGAACAAGCAAAAGCTGAATTGTAGTTTTTGTCAATCGTATAAAAATGATAACTTTGATGTAGAAATTTATCGTGAAAATAATTGCAAGAATCAGTTAATATTGTCTGTTTAGATGTGCCTTATCCCGCTAATTATGGTGGAGCAATTAATATGTTTCATAAAATCAGATGGCTTCATAAAAAAGGCATAAACATCTATTTACATTGCTTTGAGTACGGCGATAGAAAAGCTACTGATGAATTAAATAAGTATTGTAAGGAAGTTACGTATTACAAAAGAAAAACAGGACTCTCATCATTTTTATCTCTCCTACCATACAATGTAAAATCAAGAATTTCTAAAGAGTTAAAACAAAATTTATTAAAAAATAATCATCCAATTATTTTTGAAGCCCTACATACATGTTATTTATTAAAAGATAATGGATTTAAAAATCGAAAAAAAATATTTCGGGAATCAAACATTGAACATGATTACTTTTATCATTTAGCTAAAAACGAAAAACACATTTTAAAGAAACTATACTTATATATAGAAGCTTTTAAATTAAAACGTTTCGAAAATATTGTTTCTTACGCAGATTTGATGTTAGTAGTTTCAACTGAGGATGAAAAACATTTTCAAAAACATTATTCGAAATCGCATGTAAAATATTTACCATCATTTCATCAAAATGATGAATTATTAGTAGGCAAAGGCATTTCTGATTATGTGTTATATCATGGAAATTTAAGTGTGTCTGAAAATTATATGGCTGCAGTTTGGTTAATTGATCATGTGTTTTCAAAAATTAAATACCAAATCATTATTGCAGGTTTAAATCCACCTAACTTTTTAAGAGAAAAAATATCTCAACATTCAAATATTTCTTTGAAAGAAAATTGTACAAGAGAAGAAATGGATTTATTAATTCATAATGCCCAAATACACTGTTTGTATACACCTCAGGCAACAGGATTAAAACTTAAATTATTAAATGTTTTATTTAAAGGTCGTTTTGTAATCGCCAATACTCATATGATTCATGGTACAGATTTAGATAACGTATGTATAATAGCCAATTCTCCACACGACTATATAAATGCCATAAATCAATACATTAGCTTAGAATTCAGTGACGAAGAGCTTCATAAAAGAAAAAATGATTTAAAAGCTTTTGAAAATAATTTAAATGCTGATACTTTAATTAATTTTATAAAAAACTAAAGCAATGTATACAAGATTAGAATTTGCTGAGCTTATCTTAGAAAGAATAAATAAAGACAAGGAAAATTTCAAAAATGAATTTCAAAATTCATCACAAATAAATTCATGTATTATTGATGATTTACTTCCGGAACATATAGCTTTAGAGATATATAAATCTTTTCCGGAACCAGCAACTATGGGAGAACACCGATCTATTAAAGAAAATAAAAAAATTGCAGCTCAATTAAATTTATATCATCCTATTTTAGAAGAAATTACTTTTGCCTTTCAGGATTTGAGAATTGTGAGATTAATGGAAGAAATTACGGGTATTAAAAATATGACTCCTGATTCTAATTTGTACGCCGGCGGATTAAGTTTAATGAGTCAAGGAAATTTTTTAAATCCACATTTAGATAATTCCCATGATAACGAGAGGAATAATTACAGAGTTTTAAATTTATTATACTATGTATCACCCGACTGGAAACTTGAAAACGGGGGGAATCTGGAACTTTGGGATAATGGTGTAAAAAATAAACAGCGCACCATTGTTTCTAAATTTAATCGGTTAGCCTTAATGATAACCAACAAAACATCTTTTCATTCTGTTTCTAAAGTTCTTGTACCAAGTAACAGATGCTGTGTTTCTAATTACTATTTTTCGAATATTCCCGCCGAAAATGAAAATTATTTTCATGTAACAACATTTTATGGCAGACCAGAAGAAAGATTTAAAAGATTAATTCTTCCAATAGATGCATTTTTAAGACAGACTATCAGAAAAATATTTAAAAAAGGAATAGTGAAAACTAAACATATTTATAAAAAATAAATTCAGTTTAAACCTAGTAAACTAATCCAGTTTCTACACCACTTCTAAAAGCATGTCTATCTATTTCTTTACCAAGTGTGTCATAGAATAACCAAAGACTATCTCTTAAGTCATTTTTGTACCACCCCGAGTAATATAATTTTCCATTAGGATGATATACCATCGTGGAACCATGTTTTTTTCCTTTATCATAAAAGCAATCACTCCAC
>JAEUTR010000698.1 GCA_016787365.1 Bacteroidia bacterium | reverse complement strand
TCAAGAATTTAACCATTATTAAATCTACAGCTGTAGAAGGTATGAAGGTGCTAAATAAAAAATTAAACGAATTAATTTAGATCATTCCCTTTGGCAAATTTTCAATAAAACAACATGAGTAATTCTTCAAATATTATTTGTCCAAATTGCAAGCATGAATTTCCTATAGGAAATGCACTAACGCAACAAATTGAGACAGATATTAGAAATAAATATTTAAAAGTTTATAACGATGATAAACAAAAACTGGAAGCTGAACGTGCCCAAATTAATAAATTATTAGAGCAGGCAAAAATTGATGCTGAGAATCAAGAAAAAATTATTTCCGAAAAAGTAAAATTGCAAAAAGCAGTATTAGAGCAAGAAGCTATTAAAAAAGCTGCTTCGGAGATGGCTTTGCAAATGGAAATGTTGAATAAAGAACTATCTGAAAAAGAAACTAAGTTAAAAGATAGTCAGGCAAAGGAATTGCAGTTTTTATTAAAAGCAAAAGAATTGCAAGAAAAAGAAGCTCAGTTTGAATTAACGCTTCAACAAAAATTACAAGCGGAAAGGGAATTATTATCGGAACAAATAAAAAAGCAAGAGTTAGAAAAAAATTCGATTAAAGAGAAAGATTACCAATTGCAAATGATGGAATTAAAAAAGCAATTGGAAGATCAAAAAAAATTAACAGAAGAGATGGTGCGTAAGCAAGGGCAAGGCTCTATGCAAATGCAAGGAGAAGTACAAGAATTAATTTTAGAAGAATTACTTCGAAGCACATTCCCATTCGATTCTATTGATGAAGTAGGGAAAGGCGTTAAAGGTGCTGATGCTATTCATACGGTTCGTAATCCATTGGGACAAGTATGTGGTAGAATTATTTACGAAAGTAAAAATACCAAAGCGTTTGGTGGTGACTGGATTGATAAATTGAAACATGACATGCGTTCGTCACAAGCAGACATTGCGGTGATTGTAACAGAGACGATGCCTAAGGATATGGATCGTTTTGGAATGAAAGATGGGGTATGGATATGTAATTTTACTGAAATAAAATCACTGGCCTTTGTGTTACGAGATAGTTTAATTAAAATATATGCAGCTCAGGCAAGTCAGGAAAATAAAGGAGATAAAATGAGTATGCTATACTCTTATTTAACAGGTACTGAATTCAGACAACAAATAGAAGCCATTGTAGAAGGGTTTACTGAATTGCAAATGGGTATACAGCGCGAAAAAAATGCCATGCAAAAAATATGGAAAGAGCGCGAAAAACAATTGGAAAAAGTGTTGCTAAATACCACTAATTTTTATGGTTCAGTCAAAGGCATTGCAGGCAATGCTATTGGTGATATTAAATTGTTGGAGTTGGGAGAGGATGAGGTTTAATTGATATATGTCTAAAAAAAAAACAGGGCTTCATATGAAGCCCTGTTTTTTTAATTCCTAATCACTTTTCCTATGGAAGAAAATCCGGTTTTTTCAAATGTTACTTTCAAAAAATAAATACCATCAGACAATTCATCCATTTTAGTATTGATAATAGTTTTCCCTTTTTCAATATGTTGAGTGTTGTAGGAAACAACTTTTCCTGTATAATCAATGATTTCAATCTGTAAAGGTCCATTGAGAGGAGAATAAACATCAAAATCAATATTGCTGTCAGTAGGGTTAGGGTGGAAATTATTAACTACAATATTTTTGGTGCCATCAAACTGAACATATACAGGATCTGTATATACATAACTCCCATCATTATCGATTTGTTTTAAACGGTAATAACTAAGTCCTAATAGAGGAGTAACGTCTACAGCATTATATTTTAAATTTCGACTACTGTTTCCGGCAGCTTTAACATTTGTTATTGGTTCAAAAGATTCCCCGTCCGAAGACCGCTCTATAATAAATTCATTTGTATTTATTTCTGAAGAAGTTATCCAATCGAAAGTTACTTTATCATCATTGGCCGTGGCACTAAAATTAACCAAGCCAGCAGATAAAACTTGGCATAAGGCCGTAGTTCCTGTTGGTAAAGAACCATTAGCAGGACACGCACCATTTACGGTTATTACAATTGCTGTTTGAGGACGTGCGCCCCAATTATCATAAATTTGACTAGTAGGAGGAACATACGTAGCACCTGTACCTGAGCCATTCCCACAACAGGCAGTACTTCCATATGCATATTTTAAAGTATTTGTACAAGGCGATGATCTTGTTGATGTTACATAAACTCTTGGAGCTGTCGTTCCTGATAAGCCACCAGTATTTGATACATTAAGGAGTAAATTGGATGAGCCATCCCAACAAAATGTACCAGCACCGGAATAATATTTCCAACCTGAAATATTATTACCGTTTATGTTGTTATTATATATATTAGTAAAACCTGTTTCCCAACTTGCAGCTAGATTTAAATCTGGATCAAGCCACATAGAAGTTGCTGTAGTTTTAATTCCTATAGTTAAATTAATTGTTCGGTTACCTCCATTTGCCTGTCCGTTAAAACCTACTGCAGTGATCAATCCTCCACGAGGGGAGCCAGCACCATACATTTCGCCAGTAGTAATTACATATTGTTTTCTAGCATTATCGTAATTATTTTGATAAGGAGAAGCGTATCCAGAAGTTGTACTAGTTGATGCACCTACCACCACAGTATATGTTTGTCCTATTGTTATTTTTGTAAATAACATCAATGTAAAATAAATAAAAAAACGATGTTTCATGCTTATATCAAAATATATATTAGTCTCTATTAAAAAAGCTATTAATATGAAATAACTTACCTTTCAAAATTAAATTGCTAAATAAAATTAATAAATCTTACATTTAAAAAAAGAGGGGGCAGCCCTCTTTTTTTAGTTCTTTTTATAACGTCGATTAAATTTGTTAATATGGTTGTGGAATTCCTAATAAAAAAGTCCTCAACTTGAGGACTTTTTTATATTTCATAATGTAAACCAGGGAAGTTATTCTCGTATAAAACGTAACGTATTTATTCCTTTCTCTGTTTTTACATGTATCATATAAATTCCGGGAGATAATTGCTCTACTGAGAACGTATTTGTTTTTTCAGTTCGAACTAAATCACCTAAGGTGTTAAATATATAAACTGCTTTAATTTCTTCAATGGTTTGAATAGTTATATTACTAGAACTTGGATTTGGGAAAAGTGTCATGGTGTTATTATTAGTTGTTATATTATCAATTCCTGTGCATAAACTAACACTTTGTGTAATCACTGCATTATTTTCACAACCATTCATATCAGTACCCGCTACAGAATAAGTACTTGTAATTGTTGGAGTAACAGAAATGCTTGAGCCTATGCCTCCCGGATTCCATGTGTAAGTTACCGCTCCGTTTGCTGTTAAACTGGCAGTTTGACCTGAACATAATAATGTATTAGTTGTAGTTGCGTTAATAGTTGGCAAAGGATTTACTGTTACTGTTGATATTGCAAATGAAGAGGAAACACAGCCTGAAATGTCCGTTCCTGTAACTGTATACGTTGCGTTTGCTGTTGGTGTTTTTATAGCACTTCCACCCTGAATGGTGTATGTATTGGCTCCACTTGGTGTAATTGTAAAAGAATTTCCTTTACAAATAGCTCCACTATTTACTGTAATACTTGGACTTGCAGTGATATTAATTGTAACCAGATTTGTCATTTCAAAATCACAGGTTGTACCACCGCAATCTACATTGCCTGTACCCCAATCAGTGTTAGGATCCATACCAGACATAGTACCAACAGATTTTGTTACTAAATCAGTTACAGTGCTGCCAGCATTTTCATATATTTTGAAATAGTTAATCAAACCACTTTCGTTACCAGCTAAACAGTTATTCATGTTTCCGGCAATTTCAGTTTGAGTTCTAGCTGTATTCCAAATTCTCACCTCATCTATTTTTCCATTAAAATATTCGGCGGTGGCAATAGTAGGATCTTCTCCAATTGTAAGTTTATTAGTGCAACTTGGTATTGACGTAAATGGAGCAGTACTTGTAGCTACAGCAGTACCATTTACATATAGTTTTGTAACACCATTACTAAAAGTTCCAGAAACATGGTTCCACACATTTAATGTTAAAACATTTGCAATACTTAATTGATGAAGTGTATTTCCAGCTCCTTCAACTACAAATCTTAAGCCTCTACCATTATTGGTTGTATTGTAAGTGTCCAGAATAATTTCGCCACTTGTACTTGTTGCGTTATAAGTTGATATAATTCTTCGATAGGTTGTAGCTCTTGGTAAAACCCAAGCTTCTACCGTTAATGAATTTGTGGCAGATGTTGTTAAGTTTGTTGTTATTACATCATTTGTGCCATCAAAATCTAATGCATAATTTCCTCCAAGTTGAGTTTCTGCAAATACATTAAATGTGGCACTTGTGGTTAATGAACCAGTATTAAAAGCTAATGCACTACCTGTTCCAGCAATAGGACCAGCAATGATTGCATTATTTGCATCATTTCTTAAATAATATGTTTTTCCTATTTCTGATGAACCTGTAGTTATGGTGGTAGATTTACCACTGCATATTGTTGTAGAATTTGCTGCTACAGAAACATCCATAATAGGAGGATTTACAATCAATGTTACGGTTGTTCCTACCGAATTTGTACATCCATTTGCACCCGTTCCGGTAACAGTGTATGTTGTACTAACTGTTGGAGAAACAACACTGCCGTTACTGAAAGTATATGTACTGGCTCCACTAGGAACTATAGTATATGAACTACCATAACAAATATTAGCATTATTGGCGGTAATAGTTGGATTACTGTTAAGTGTTATACTTGATGTTGCAGGTGATTGTGAAATACAACCATTAATATCTGTTCCTGTAACTGTATAGGTTGTATTAGTAGTTGGTGTTTTTATGGCACTACTTCCCTGAATAGTATAAGTACTTGCTCCACTTGGATTTATAGTAAACGATTGACCAGGGCAAATGCTGCCACTATTAACTGTTATAGTAGGATTAGCGTTTACAGTAATACTTGTTGTAGCAAAAGCGCTTGAAATACAGCCTGTGGTGCTTGTTCCAACAACAGTATAGGTAGTGCTTGCAGTTGGTGTTTTTATGGCGCTTCCTCCTTGTATAGTATATGTGCTTGCTCCGCTAGGTGTTATAGTAAATGATTTGCCCGCACAAATAGCTCCGCTATTTACTGTAATAGTAGGACTTGTTTCTACCGCAATATTTATTGTTGCCTGATCTGAGCATAGGTTAGGGTTTGTGCCGGTTACGGTATACGTTTGTGTTGTGGTTGGCGAAAAGGAAACACCATCTACTACTCCATTAAACCAGTTGATGCCAGTGCCATTATTTGCTGTAAGTGTGACTGAATTTCCTAAACAAACTACAGTAGAAGTAGCTGAAATTGAAAGTCTACTTTTATATTCATATGCACCAATATCAACAGTTCCAACTAATCTTGGATTTCCAGCATAATCTAATTCAAGAGCAGATATTCCACTTGAATTTCCTGTATTAATTGCCGGCGAATTACCACTACAATCAAAACTATAATCATCATTAGCAGCATCTTTAAATAATGGATTTTGATTAATTCCGAATGCAGGGTCTTCAGATATATTGCTATTAAATACACTTGCAATTACTCCTGAATTGCTCCAACCTATAGGTGTAGCACTACCATTACCATAAAAAATGTTATTTGTATATTTACTATCGCCAGTACTATTTAAATAGATAACGCCACCTGCAAGGCCATTGTTGTTTGAAAATGTACAATTTCTTACATTTAATGGAGTTACTACCCCAGAACCATTATTTACCTTATTGTAAATTGTTGCATAGCCATTTGGACAAGAATTCTTGTAAAATAGTGAATTAGTAATTGTTCCATAGGTTTTTTGATTATTGGTTCTATGCCCAACATACAACATGTTTCCTAGAACACTATTTCCTACATTATTTCTTACGGTGCATTTTGAAAGATTTAATATAGATGTTGAACCTTGAGCTGCAAATGGTATGGATTGAAAAATAGCGGCATTGGTTGCGGTGTTTTTTTCGATGATAACATCTGTTAAAGTAACTGATATGATATTATCGGCTGCAATATGAGTCATTAAAATCACACCAGCTGTATTATCGTTACCGCTTGTATTTGCATTGGCCCCACTTAATGTTACCCCATCTATTATAATGTCTCTTTTTTCTCCTGAGGCTGTAAAAATATGACAGGAGTTATCTTGTCTAGTAGCTTCAGTTGGACTAATAACTGTATTATCATCTCCATTTAAATCACCACTTAATGTCACTACATTTAATGTTGGATTTCTTTGAGATTTTAACGTTTCGGTTCCCGCAAAACCTCCGTAAATTTTTGCATTATGAGGTAAAGCAAATGCGATGCTACGATTGCTTGCGTGTGGTTTATAAATTCCTTCTGCTATCCAGATTTCTTGGCCTAAATTAAAAGTTGTGTTTGCTAATGCATTATTTAAATCAGTATACGCATTTGTCCAACTAGTTCCATCATTTGATCCAGTTGCATCTTTATCAACAAAAATTGAATTTCCCGTACCAGAAAATGACGTATAATTTATATCATCAAGATACGCTCTAACAGCAACTGCACCAGACATAGGAGATATTCTTATAGCAATATATTGTCCCGTTCCGGTGTAGGAGGATAAATTTATACTATATGCTCCATAGTTAGTTGTGTTTAAAAAAACAGTTGACATAACGCTAAATGTACCTGCCACAGATGGATTGGTCATAATTCCAACCTCCATTCTTGTGGAATTAGCATTAATGATTCTTTTGCCTTTTAAATTTAATATACCGTTAGCATTTACAACTTTTGGCATCACAAAATATCGTGTAGCTCCATCTAAACACTCTACGTCTAAATATCCAGCTGTGCCTCCAGCGCCACCACCAGTGTTTATTGACATAACGTTACTTGGTGATGGTGTTGTCCAACAAGTTGGCATTACACCATTAAATGCTTCGAAACCTTGTGAATAGGAAAATGTTGCAACCGTGCACTGAGCATTTAAATTGCTAAATAGAATAGTTGCTAATAAAATAAATAGAAGTTTTTTCATCATATAAGTAGATTAATGTTATTTAAACAAACTTATGGCAAATTCATTTGAGATTTATGAATGTTTCAGCAACAGCCAATTGAGTTTAGCAATAGACAAAAATTAAGATGAAAGAGCTTCTTCAAACTCCGCTTTTTTGTATTTAGAAAGCTTGGTTGTTAGGCCGTTGGATAGCTGAATACTTAAGTCTGATTTAGAATAATGCTTAATACACGCTTTATTAACGAGCCATGATTTATGAACTCTGAAAAACTGTGGAATGTTTTCTAAAACAGTTTCAAAATGTTTTAAATTTTTACTGGCAACATAAGTTTTTTCATTGGTATGAATGGTGCAATACGATTCTTGAGCTTCAATAGCAATGATACTTTCTATTGAAATAATGTGTTGCTGCCCTTTGTCAGTGATAACAATATTTTTGAGTTGTTTACTTTCTAAAGTATGGCTCAATAAAGATAAACGTTGGGATTGTTGCTCTATGTTTTTTTGTTGAACCACTCTCGTGACACCGTTTTTTAAACGTTCTATGTCAATCGGTTTCAATAAATAATCAATGGCGGCAACTTCAAATGCTCTGATAGCATATTGATCATACGCCGTTACAAAAATAATTTCAAAGTTTATCTCCTTGAAAAAGGTTACAATTTCAAAGCCCGAATAGTTAGGCATTTCAATATCTAAAAACACTAAATCTGGCTGCTCTTTATGAATTACGTCAACGGCTTGTAAAACATGACTGCATTTGGCTACTAATTCAACATCCGGACAAAAACGTAACAATAAATTTTCAAGCACATCTCTTGCGCCTTCTTCATCATCTACTATTATGGCTCTAATTTTTTTCATTAGATTACAAACATACTATTCAGTTTTTGTTTTTGGTTTCCAAATTCATGAATCATCGGTTTTGATTTAGCAATGGATTAAAATTTGTGTTTTATTGGGATTGTTAAAATTACTTTTGTTCCAATTGCTTCATTATTTTCACATAAATCTTCATATATATAACCAAAGTTTC
>JAEUTR010000659.1 GCA_016787365.1 Bacteroidia bacterium | reverse complement strand
TATGCCCGAAACACATTGTTCATTCCATTAGGTATTGGAGCTAAATTTAAAATGGGCGAGCGCGCTAGTTTAAGAGTGGGAGCTACCTATAATTTATGTTTGAGTGATTACGTCGATAATTACAAAAAGGGTGGAAATGATAGTTGGGCATCATTTAATATTGGTATTAATGTTCATTTTGGAAGAAAAGAAAAAGATGCATACAGTAATGTTGATTTTAAAGCCGTAGATAATTCAGATATAGATGGAGATGGAGTAAAAGATTTAGATGATAGATGTTTAGGAACTCCTAAAGGAGTAAAAGTAGATTCAAAAGGATGTCCAGATGATAAAGATGAAGATGGAGTTTTTGATTATATGGATAAAGAATTGACTACCAAAAAAGGTGCTAAAGTGGATGGATATGGAGTTACTATTAATGAAGAAGAATTAGCAAAACGTCAGTTGGCATGGGATAGCTTATCAGTTGAAAGAAGTGAAGGATTTAATAATGCTCCTAGTTTAGCTTATTTAAAGGAAATTGAAGCTAAGGCAAAAGAAAATAAAGCTAAATCGGGAAAAACAACTGCAATTCCGGCAGATTTTGTTGAGGCAGATTATAATAAAGATGGCAATATTTCAGCAGCAGAAATTACAAAAGCAATAGATGGGTTCTTCTCAGGAGAAAATTCATTTAATGTAGAAAAAATAAATAAGCTCATCGATTATTTCTTTGAGCAGTAAACCAAACATATGATAAAACCATTAATTATTTTTTTTAATACTGTATCAGTATTTTTATTTAGCTTTTTTTTCGGCGATACTCCGGTAACAGTTTCTGGAAGTTTTCCTAAAAATGTTAAAGAGAACACAGAATTTGTCGCAGAAATAAAAATAAATAAGTCAAATGTTGGTGGTTTTGCAAAGTTTCAACTTGAAGTCCCTCAGGGCTTTACAGTAAAAGAATTGGAGAGTAAAACCGGAAATTTTTCTTTTGCTGCGAATATTGCAAAAATTATATGGACGGCAATGCCTCCTGAAGAAGAGTTTACTATTAAATTTACAATGATGGCAGATGCTTCTGCAATGGGTCTTAAAACAATTGCTGCTAAGTTTTCTTATGTAAACAATAATAATAAGGAAGTGGTTGAAATGACTCCTGCAGAAATTACAGTTGGAGACGGAGCTTCTGAGCCTGTTGCTTCTAATCAGGTTGAAACAACAACGCCACCTTCAGAAACTACTAATGTTACGCCAACAAATTCATCTTCTTTAGGAAACCCGGTTGAACCAGATTCTGAAATTTCTTGTGTCAGAACAATTACCAAAGGTGCAAATGAAAATGAGTATAATGTTGAGGTTAAAGTAAAAAAAGGAGCAATTAAAGGCTTTGCAAAATATCAGGAAACTTTACCTGCAGGTTTTACTGCAAAAAGCGATAAAACAAACGGTAGTTCATTTTCAGTATCCGACGGAAAACTAAAATTTGTTTGGGTATCATTACCTGCTGAGGAAGAGTTACTTGTTTCCTATACTTTAGAAAAAGGAGCTTCTGCAGCATCCGGAGCAATGTTTGATAATGGAGAATTTTCATATTTGGAAAATGACCAAAGCAAAAAAATAAAAATGAAAGTTGAAGCTATAGAAGGAACATCTTCTTCTGTGGTGGCCACTGAAACTCCGGTTCAAACGCCACCTGAGCCTGTTGCTTCAACGCAAACTAATACCGTAACGTCAGAGCCTGTAAAAACAGAAGCAACTCCTGTTGAAGTGGTTAAATCTGAACCAGTAACAGCAGAACCTAAAGAAACAGTAGCTAAAAAAGAAGGAAATGTGTCATATAATGTTCAGATAGGCGCATTTAAAAATGCTATTCAATCGGATGTGTTATCAAAAAAGTTTAATATTTCAGAACCCGTTAAAAGTGAAATGGCCGAAGGTTATAGTAAATTTATGGTAGGTAATTTTAATGAGTATAAGCAGGCACGCTCTCATCGTGAAAACATTAAGCAAAAAGGTTGCAATAGTGCATTTGTGGTTGCTTATAACGGAGCTAAACGAATTACGGTTCAGGAAGCACTAATGATCACAAGTCAGAAATGGTTTAAGTAAACTATTTCTTAATTTTTTCGTATAAGTCGCTATAAATGCTTAAAAAAGTACTTTTTATATCCTTTATTTTAATTTGCTCTTTTACAAAAGCACAAACCGATTCTTCTGCAAAAAATGAGGTTGTTCCCGAAAGTACGATTCCTGTTAGTTCCGATAAAAAACAAAGTTTAGACCCTCCGGCTTTAGGAGACATATTTAAACCTAAGATTTCTTTGGGAGTAGGTATGTTGTCCTTTCATGGAGATTTATATGCCAAACATTATCAGGCACCTTGGACAGCAAGGGTTGGTTATGATTTAAATATTTCTCAACGCTTGTTTAAACCCCTGCAATTAAATTTCAATATATTATTCGGTAAATTAGGAGCTAATGAGTGGATTGATAACCGTCAGGAAAATTTTCAATCCGAAATAAGATCCGGAGGTTTAAGTTTATTATATGATTTTGGAAACTTTATACCCGATGGCTATCGCATTCGTCCTTGGATTTCCTTGGGAGTTAACTCTTTTGAGTTTTTATCGAAAACAGATTTGTTTGATAGATATGGAAACAAATATTATTATTGGAGCGATGGATCTATTAAAAATATTGATGAAAATGCAATAGAC
>JAEUTR010000646.1 GCA_016787365.1 Bacteroidia bacterium | reverse complement strand
TGGATACTAAAATGAATTACCATAAGTACAGTTAATGTTTTTACAAACAGACGATTTGGCTTATAAATTATGGGATTATTATCGTGTACGGCTGATTTAAATATTTTTTTAAGTTTATTAATTAATTGAACATGAAAATTTTCGCTAAAGAAAATTGTAGTTAAACATATCATGACATATGGAAACATACCAATATTAAAAAATAAAGAAGTTGCTAAATGAAATACCACTACAAAAAAGTATGCAGGTTTTATAAACCGAGGAATAAATAATAAGAAAGGAATCGTCAAATCATAAATACAGCCAAACCAACTAAAAAAATATGCTACCCATTCTTTGGTTAAATACGTTCCAATAATTGGCATTTCACTATGTGCCGGAAGCCATATTTTTAATGGCATAGCATTAAAAAGCCAGTCGTAATTTAGTTTGGCTACACCGGCAAAAAAATAAACAATAAAAACCTGAAACTTGATAATTAAAATAAAATAATTAGGGATTGATGTTAGTTTACTATTTTTCCGACGAAGTGTATCTAAAGAAAAATAACGATGAGCCGGCAAAAAAATCATTAATAAACTCATAATACTAATAAAGTAGTAATGGTTTAAATAATTGGTTTTATCTATTAATTCTACATATGTAAATGTTATAAAAAATAAGATTATCGAAAATCTGTAAAAGAACCCAAGAATAATAAATAAAGCTGCAATGGCCATGATTATAAAAATGGCATACATACTCGTAGCTCCTAAAGGCTTTACCCATTCAAAACCATAAAAAGGAAAAAACACTTTGGGTTTTATATACATACTATAAACCCATCCTTTAGAAATAAACCGAATGATAGAGGCAAACATTAAAATTCCAAATGCCATTCTAAAAACGGCTAATGGTGCTATATGAACATTTTTAGTAAAGTATGCACGAATAAAATTAATCACCGTCTCCGTCCTGATAAGTTATAATTATTCCAAGTACAGATGGCATATCTGTTTTAAGTAATACGAGTAGTTTTACAAGTTCGACATATGCTATATCCACAGTAGGAGCATCAGAAGTAACAGAATTTGATAGAGGCTCTTGTACTAGTGCTAACTTTTGTTTAGCTATAGCAAATTGATTTTTAATAGCATTATTAAGAGTTCCTGAATTATGTTCGGCTTTTAACGCGTCTAAATAATCATCTAAACCTAATCCATCTGAACCATTTAAAGATCTGCCCAAATAAACATTTTCTATGTTTTGCAAACAATGTTTGGCCAAATTAACAGAGTAATTTTGAGCGTAGTAGGCTTCGCATTTTTCAGGTAATGCAACATCTAATGATTTCTTTCCTAAAGGAATTCCAATTTTTGCATTTTTAAGTAAATCAATTTCAAAGTTTAATTGATTTACTAACATTCCTAAAGAACTTCCTATTTCAGAACCTGTAGAAGAGACGAATGTATTTTTATAGCTACTACTCCAGCCACTTATAACTGTATTTAATTTTGTTTTTATTTCGGATATACAATTGGTTACATAATTCGTTCTATTTGCTGCATTTGCATCTGTATCAAATAATGCGACTAAGGTTGCATCGGTTTGCGATTTACCAAATAATAAATAATCGATTGCCGGAAATGCTTTTGCGTCTAGGTTAGATATGATATTAAAATCGTAAACACCGGAAGTAATATTAGAATTTATTTGTGTTGTATCACATGGATAAGTATTAAAATTTGATCGGATTAATTCAGTTTCTGATGGGCCGAACTCAAAAGTAGAAATGTATTGAAAAGTGATATATGCTCTAATGAACTTTTGTTGAGTAAGGTTTAAGTTTACAGTACTTTTATTTGCTATAAAATTATTGTAAGCAATTTCAAATGAATCCAAAGCATTTTTTGCAATGTTAAAATTAGGTGTAATTACATTGTCAGCATAATTTGATAACATGCCTGATTTATCAAAATTATCTTCAAGTAATTCATCCTCTGTTTTTTTCTTTTTACAATTAGAAAATAAAAGAGTAAGAACTATGATTGATAAAAAGGGGAAGATTATTTTTTTCATGTAACATCTTAAATAGCATGTAAAAATGCAATCAAATTAAAAAATAGCCAATACCCGAAAAGAGGTATTTGGCTTTTATAGTTCTATTTGATGTCAACTAAAAAAGGCACTTTTAAGTGCCTTTTTTAGTTATTATGGAATTAAACTGGCATTTAAGCTAAAGACGGTAGCTATTTTATTAATAGCATTGTCCAGATTTGCCGGAGTAAGATTGTAAAAATTGGTTCCCAGATAATTTAGTAAAATAGCTATATCAGCATCTGATATGGTTTTTGATGGATTATATTTGAATGCTAAAATAAAG
>JAEUTR010000638.1 GCA_016787365.1 Bacteroidia bacterium | reverse complement strand
GTTTATTTTCCTTTCAAAGAAATTATTCAAGCAATTGAAAAGAGATTTATAGAATTATCCAACAGTAAACAAAAAATTGACAGCATAACTTTTGCAGGAAACGGAGAGCCTACCATGAATCCTGATTTTTTAGAAATCATTCAAGTCACAGTAGAGTTAAGAAATAAATATTTACCTAGTGTTAAAATTACCGTTTTATCAAATGCAGCACTGCTAGGAAATAAAAAGATAATGGAAGCATTGAAATTAGTTGACAATAGGATTATGAAGCTAGATGCTGGAAGTAATAAACTATTTAATGAAATAAACATGCCTTTATCACATAAAGACATTCAATGGTATATTCAAAAACTAAAAATGTTTAACGGCAATGTTTCCATTCAAACTATTTTTTTAAAAGGATATTATAATGGGAAGTATATAGATAATACAACTTCAGAAGAACTTAACTTATGGTTAAAAGCTTTGAAAGAAATAAATCCTAAAGAAGTTATGATTTATACTATTGATAGAGAAACACCAGCTGATAAACTTGAAAAAATTTCAACTAAAACATTAAATTCAATTTGTGATTTAGTTTTAGCCCATGGCATCCCTGCTAAAGTATATACTTAATAACATATTCATTATGAAAAAGATTAAAACATCAAAAAATTCAGAAACAATAATGACGGAGATTGTTTGTCCAAATGATACAAATCCGATGGGAATTCTTCAGGGAGGAAGATTGGTTCAATGGATGGATATTGCATCTGCAATTTGTTCTCAAAATCACGCTGAACATATTTGCGTTACGGCATCAATAGATAGCGTGAAATTTAAAACGCCTGCAAAAGTTGGCGACATCATTACTATTAAAGCAAAAGTAACTCGCTCATTTAATTCTTCTATGGAAATATTTGTTCAAGCTTGGGCAAAAAAAATACTAAGTCAAAAAGCATATTTAATAAATGAAGCATACTTTACATTTGTAGCTCTTGATGATAATGCAAAACCGGCATTTGTGCCAGCAATAAAACCAAGTTCTGAAGCCGAGAAAAAGGAGTATTTAAATGCTTTAAAAAGAAAAAACAGTCGATTAAAAAACAATTAATCTTATGAATCCTATTCCTGATAAATTAGTAAATTTTTTACAAGAAAATAAAGTTTCTACTGTTTGTTTTACTGACCAAGAAAACAATCCGTATTGTATTAATTGTTTTTACGCATTTGACGAAGAGCATCATATTCTGATATTTAAATCATCAATAGGTACAACTCATCAAAAGCTCACAAAACCAACGGCATGTGTCTCAGGAACTATTTTACCAAATGTGATTGACACATTAAAATTAAAAGGGATGCAATTCACAGGAAAAATAATTGAGAATGAAGTAATTGATAAGTTGCAACTAAATTCAAAATATTTAAAAAAGTACCCCATGAGCATTGCGGTAATGGGTTATGTATGGGCTGTACGATTAGATTTTTTAAAATTTACAGATAACACGTTAGGATTCGGAAACAAAACTATCTGGACATCAAAATAGTAATAATTAGGAAAATACTATAATAGCAAAAAGCATAAAAACACCTATTATATAAAAAATAAAAATGGAAGTTAATCCAATGACATGATGATTTTTACCTTTAAACGCTCTAGCGTTTATGTATACTCCTAATCCTATACATATTATAATCCAAAATATCCCTAGTAGAATATAGTTAAAAAAACTCATGTTATAGCTTTTAAAGTTTATCTCTTCTTTCTATTTCTTTTTTCAATCGTATAACTTCGTCTATTATTTGCCCATCAATAGATGAATTTTCTTCTGATCTTCTAATTAAATACGGAATTGCTTTTTTTACTTCTCCATAAGGTAAGTATTTTGATGAATTATATCCATTTATACTTAGATTAAACGTTAGGTTATCACTCATTCCGTATAATTGTGAAAATCTTACTTTTGAGTAGTGATTTGTAATATTATATTTATGAATACAATTAATAGCGTGTATTGTGCTATCATTATTGTGAGTAGCAATACATGAATCTACTTTTTTAAATTCACGTAAACATATTTCTACAGCTTGATTAAAAGAATCATCTGTTTCTTTTTTTGTATCAAATACAGGAGGAATCTTTCCTTCTTTTATGGCTTTTTCTCTTTCCTTTTCAACATAAGCGCCTCTTACTAATTTTATTCCTGGAACATAATTTTTTCTATCAGCAGCTTCAATTAAAGTGTTTAGATAGTTTAATCTATCCTTAAGATACATTTGAAGAGTATTAAATACAACAGCATAATCTTTGTTATATTTTTCCATCATCGTTTCTGTAATTTTATCAAAAAGATCTTGCATGCATCTATCTTCTGCATCAATAAAAAGAATTACTTTTGAGTCACGAGCTGTTTTACAAATTAAATCAATTCGACTTATTAATCTATCAAACCTCGGTGATATGATTAAATCATTAACAAATTCCATCCCATTACAATAAGCTAGAAACTTAGGGTTTTCTAATCCTGAAATTTTTACACTTATGTAATTCCCTGGACATTCCTTTCCCAACCTAATAATATTAGAAACAATTATTTTAGTGTTAGCATCAAATGATTCATCATTGTTTTCTCCTTCAGAAACATAATCCAATACGGATTTTACTTTAAATTTCTCTAAATAGTTTATTTTTTTAAATGCAGTATCTATGTCTTCTCCCGCGCAAAACACATTAAAAACTGTTTTTTTAATTATAAACTTAAATGGCAAATTATATTTTAGGATACTATTAGTGAAAGAAATCAATAGTTTTACTAATTTTTGATTTTGAAGTATTCTAAAAATAAAATAAGTGAATTTTAGTTCTTTGTTTGATTTATAACAGTACGCTGTTTTTAAATCTTCTAAGTCTATATTGTTTTTCATTGTAAATATATATATGGTTTTAAATCAATTGGCTTTCTGTTTTTTAAGTGTATTAATTAAGATAATAGCTAATGAACTTAAGGCTATCAATAATCCCAAACCAGCAAAAGCAAATACAATAAAATAAGGCCTAAGAGATTCCATCATTTTAGAATAACTTTCTTGATGACTGCTTAATTGCCAAATCCCTTTTTGTATTCCAGCGCCATTCAGTGATAACCAAAATATTAACAAACTTATTTGTAATAACCAAAATAGATAATTTAAATAGTTTGATTTCTCTTTTCTATTAAAA
>JAEUTR010000601.1 GCA_016787365.1 Bacteroidia bacterium | reverse complement strand
TGATAATTTTTCTTTAGAAAAAATAAAATTACCTGTTGAAGAACCCGAAAATTTTGTGAAACGCAATTTCCAAATATCTCCCGTTTTTGCTTTTACAAAATATACAGTATCCAATTTAATATCCCATGCAAAGGTTGTCATATTAATTTCTTTCCAATCGTAACCAATTGTATTAATAGCCGTGTTAAACGTATGAGCATACCAGCTATTATATGTTACAGGAGCATTAACATTATCCGCTTGGGCAACTGTTACTCCTTTATTACTCAATACCCCTGTTACTCCATAAGGAGTTGGAACAAAAGAAATATATTTTACAAAAGTTAAATCCCAGTTTGCAGATATTGGTTCTCTGTCAACTGCCACATTATTTGTCAAATCAAAATACGCAAAGTTTTTTCCTGTGTAATTAGATTTTGTAATAGATTGAGATTGAGCGCTAGTTCCATCAATATTGGCATAATCAAAAGAGTAAATACCTCCGTTTAAATCATTAATTTTTATTTTTTTGTAAGAAGTGCTTGATAATTTTATCACATAACAACTGTCGCCGGTAATAATATGATTACTGCTGTTATAAACGCCCCAACCAAGATCGTTAGGGTTAGATGAAATAGCACCTTTGTTGAAAGCGCCTACTGTCCATGTTGTATCACTGTTATATAATAAAGGCCATGTGTTGATTCCCGTAGTATCTAACGTAGCATATTGAGCTACCGAATATGGTGTTTTATATACAGCAAAATTTGTTTTTTGCACATTAGCCAAAATGGAAGCAGAATAACCACTAATTTCAAAAGCAATATCCCAATTATCTTTTGGTTGTGTGCCCTGCTCGTCATTTTGCAAACTATACCATTTTTGATTTGAATAACCCGCTCCTACCGAAACGGTATCAATTATTGTTTGAGCATTTGTATGCATGGCTGCAAAAAACATAATGCCTAGTGAAAGTAATTGTTTTTTCATTTTTATATTGTTTAGAATGATTATAAATAATTTTCACAAAGGTGGCTTTGTGACTAAACTAAAACAATACTGAAATGATGGTAAATTGTAGTACCTAAGTTTAGGTAAGGATGTAACCAATAATTGGTATAGGAGTTATTTCATCAATCCTGTTTTAATGGCATATTGCGCCAACTCCAAACTATGATTAATTCCTAACTTTTTGTATATATTTTTTTTGTGTGTTACCACAGTAAAATAACTAATATTTAACGTATCAGCAATTTCTTTAGGCCGCTTTCCAGAAACCAATTCTCTGATAATATCTATTTCTCGCCCGGTAACACTTCCTGTTTCGCAATGATCTTTATTAGATATTTCTTTTTCTAGAAGCACATCTATTATTTGTCCGCAAAAATATTTTTCACCCTTTGCACAAGACTTAATAGCATCAATTATTTCGTGTTCATCACAATCTTTTAAAAGATAATTTTTGATGCCAATACCTATTATTTTTTTAATTTCTTCGGCAGTTTTTTCGTGCGAAATAACCAAAATATTTAAAGTAGGATTATTTTGCTTAATTGTTTTAATAACCTTTAACGAAAAGCAATCATCACAGCAATGATCTACAATTAACACATCAGGCACTTCTTTTTTTAAAGCTAATTGTAACGATTTGGCATCAATTACCTCTGAAATATATTCACATTCAACGTTTTCTTTTATTAACGATTTTAAGCCTTTTCTTATCAAAAAGGCAGTATCAGCAATAACTACTTTTATAGGGCGTTTTGGGTTCAATTTATTAATTTAGATTAATTCTAAACAACAAACATATATTAAATAGTTAGTATATGTAATACCTAAATTGCGGTATTATTTATCTGATATTTATGCGCACTCCTAAAAAACCTCTGATGCCCTGATTAGGTGCATACATATAGGTTGGGTCAAAGCTTTGTGCATACGGATTATTAGGTGTTGATATAATTTGTCCTGCGGTATTATATTGAATTCCTTTATCAAATGGGTCAAACGACCGTGCAATACTATTAGCAGGAGGAGTAAAATTCAATAAATTTTTAACACCGCCATATATTTCTAATCGCTTCCATTTTTTTGTAGCTTGTATGTTTTGAATACTCCACCAAGGCGAGTATTCATCCCTTGGATCTAATGGTCCTAACAATGGTAAACGCATAGGACTATAAATGTTTCCTGTATAATCAAAACTCAATCCTGCCTTTTTCCAATCATACGATACGGCCCAGGTACCGGTTACATTTTCAGTTAATATTTGCTGAGCCCGAGTTCCATTCTCCACTTTATAATTATCCATATATGTTCCGCCTAATAATATTTTTAAAGGAATTTTTAAAAATTCTAAATCAATATTTGAAGTAATACCTTGCGAAATAGCATATCCAT
>JAEUTR010000574.1 GCA_016787365.1 Bacteroidia bacterium | reverse complement strand
ATTCACAAAAACCAAACCCCTGGATTTATCCCGAATTTAATATCAATGCCGAACATTTGTTTGATACCACAGGCACAGCACTTCGTTTTTCGGCCAACTATAATCCTTTTTGGGATATTTACGCAGGTAACTTTGATAACCATTTTTTGGATGCAAACAGTTATGATGTAGCAACGCCTTCTTTTTTTAAAACTTCCAATACCTTAACCTTCAATAACTCCAATGCATTACTGGATTTTGAAAAGGAATTTAAAAAGGAATTTAAAATAGAAACCGGTATTAAACACAGCTATCAGGAAATGAACAGCGATTATTATTTAAAACATCAAAATTACACAACAGGCGATTACGTCACAGATACAGCCTACAGTAATGTGTTTAATTACCAACAAAACATCAGTGCCATTTATTTAAACCTTAGCAAACAATACAAAAAATTATCTTTTCAGTTAGGAGCCCGTGGCGAAAACACCGTTATTAATACCATTAGTAAAAGTAACGGTCTGGGCTTTAACCGACAGTACTTTAATGTGTTTCCACTTGCCAGTATTGATTTTAAAAAGTCTGATCTTCATGCGTTTTCTCTTTCTTACAACAAGCGGGTTAATCGTCCTGATTATAATTTATTTAATCCCTTTACCACGTTTCTAACGATGGTGATTTCTCATAAAGGAAATGCTTTTTTAAAGCCTGAGTACAGCCATGATTTTAGCTTTAACTATTCATATAAAACCTGGATGAATCATAGCGTTAACTTTACCCGACTGGTGAATGCCTTTATGGGCTATAATACACAAAACGATTCTACTAAATCATATGTTAGTTCGGCTACCAATTTAAAATGGGCCGATATTTACAGCTACAATTTATACATACAAAGAGAAGTATTTAAATGGTGGTCGGTAAATTTAAATGCAACCGTATTTCATGTAAACGCCAATGGTATGGTTAACAACTTACCTTACAGTTTTTCGTATGTAGCATTTAATCCTAATTTATATAGCAGAATTACACTTAAAAAAGGTTATTCAATAGAGGTCAATGCTTTTTATTTAACCCCATTTTTAGAAGGCATATATAATACCAAATCGCGATCAAGTGTAAATATGACTTTTATGAAAACATTTTTAGAAGAAAAACTATCCGTATCCTTGGCTTTTAATGATATCTTTTTGGGACAAATAAGAAGTACCAACGTTAATTATCAAAACATCCGTATGACAGGCAGACAAACCTTTGATACCCGAAGAGTAAACATCAGCATCAATTATAATTTCGGGAAATTAAAAGTAGAACAACGTCAGGTAAAAGATATCGCTCCCGAAGGAAAGTCAGGAAAGTAAAATCAAAAACCTTAATTATCACTAATCAGGTTTTTCTTCTTCCGCTTTTTTATCTAAAGCTTTTTGTTTTTTCTTGGCTTCCTTTAATTCCTCTTTTTTAATATTCTCTTTCTTTTTTTCTAACTTTTCAGTAGCTTTTCTTTTGTCTTCTTCCTTACTGCTTAATTTGTTATTTGCTTTTCTTAATTCCTCTGTTTTATTATCCGTCTTTTGTTGGGCCTTTCTTAAATCATCTGCTTTGTCATCCGTTTTCATTTGCGATTTTCTTACTTTCTCACGTTCTTCATCCGAATTGGCTTGTGCTTTTTTTTACAGCCTCGTCTTTATCAGCTACTTTCTTTTCTGCCTTTAAAATGTCATTAGCTTGTTTCTCTGCTTTTTTATCTTTTTCGCGCTGTTCCTTTTCATTGGCTAACACTACTTTAGCCGAATCGCTAACAACTTGTGCATGTATGGTTTCTGTTGTAACTATAGTGCCAATGGCTACCGATAGTATCATTTTGTAAAAGGGTTTCATAAGTAATGAATTGAATTGCAAATACATTTTTGCAACATGCAAAGATTGATATTCTCATTTACTAAATAATAGCATAATAATTATTATAAGTTACATCATTCACACATTTACATACTGTGATTTATAAAAACTATTTGTGAAATAATGTAACTTATTGAAGTCGGTTAACATCAACTTTGTAGGAATAAATTAAAATTCATGAAAACTATAGCCTTAATTATTACTTGCATTATGTTTAGTCATACTATTCATGCGCAGGATGAAACCATTCTTAAAATAGGTCCGCAAGGCGGCGGTATGAAAACAGTTCAAAATTATAATATAGAACTGGTAAATTCCATAAGTCGTATTTATGTTTATTTATACGACAAGTCATTAACTCCCGTATCAAACGATGGCGTTTTAAGTGAAATTATGTTTTGCTATGACTATGATGAATGCTTAAATAAATCGTTAACCATCTTAGGAAAAAATGGCTACACGACAAACCTTGCAAACTCTCATTTTAATTATTGCGAGGTAACTTTAATTATTAACGGAAAACCCATAAAAGCTAAATTTAACAATACATCCGGCTTAACGGAAAATAAATAATTCGTAACTTTGTAGTAAATGATTGAAACGCAGGAAATAACTAAAACTCAAACCGAGGTTGAACAGGAGGTTAAAGTTCTGGAGAGCGAAGAACGTCAAACCATTGTGCATTGCGCTTGTAATGGTCGTGGAAACGAAGCTTACCGCATATGGCCCAGCACTTATTTAGTGGAACATGGTTCCGATAGAAGAGCCAAGTTAATTACAGCGTTTAATATTTCATTTGCTCCTCAATGGACCTTAAATGATGGACGAGGGTTTACACTCATTTTTGAAGGTTTAAGTAAAGGCTGCAAAAGTTTTGATTTAATAGAAATGATACCCCAGGCCGGAGGTTTTGAGGTATTTAATATTCCCAGAAATAATATGGATGTATACCATGTCAGTTTTTAAGTAGCTGTTACATTTTTATACTCCTTGTATTTATATCAAATCATTTTATCTCCGGTATATTATGAACTTCTTCCAATTTCAATAGATGTTCAGCATCCAAAAGATACACCTTTAAAGAATCTATTAATGATTCAGAGGAAGCGTATAATTCTCTGCTCGCGTTAAACAACGTAGATATATCTATTTCTTTTACAATAGTTTTACCGGCTTCCTGATACGTTTTTTTAATACGCTGTTCATACTCTTGTTTAATCGTTTGAGTTAATCCAATAAGCCGTTGTAACACTTTGGATTGATCAGTCTCCAATAAAATTTGATTGGATTGATCATAAAATTCACTTAATTGTTCTTTGATGAGTTTATAAATATCAAATTTTACTTCGTTTACCGAGTTACTAAATTCTTTTCTGTCTTCTATAATATCTTTCATGCCTTTGGCAGAATACATAGCACTTCTGGCGGAAGCCATCAATTGATTTAAACGTTTTAAATCATCTCTATGAATAGATTCTTCAATCATTTTAGAATACACCAATAAAATTTCTCCTTCCGCTTGTTTTATCACATTGTATTTTTCGGCGTAAGTAGAAGCATTAAAAAAACTTTTTTCTTTTATATAATTTTTATAGATGTTATCCGCTTCTTCCTCATGTTTAATTTGAAATACTTCCCTGTTCAAATGAATCACACGATAAATAAACAGTCCAACTTCTTTTTCCATTAAGTCAATTGAATTACTTAACATTTCGGGATTGATGTTCTGAATAAAATGGGTGGCGCTTTGTCCGTCATTTATAAATCGCTTTTCTAAAAAATCAGCAAAGCCATCTAAAAAAAAGTAAAATATAATAACGCCCACAATATTAATGAGTGTTTGAAAAGCGACTAAAATAAATATCGGATCCTGTAATCCTAATACATTATTAAATAAGGAAATGATAGGAACTAAAAAGATAAAACCAAATAAAGACGTGATCATATTAAATAAAATATTGCCAAAGGCAACCCGTTTTTTGGCTGCAACACCTCCAATAGAGCCTATAACTATTTTAATGGTTGTTCCTAACTCCGCACCCAGCACAACGGCAACAGCGGTTTCGATAGGCAAAATATGAGCGTACAAAGCACTTAATACAATCACCACTGTAGCAGCACTGGTTTGAATAAGCGCCGTTAATACAAATCCAATTAAAACAAAAATCAATCGTGGGTAATGCAAATAAGGTGCGAAATCAAATGCTTTTATCATAGCATCCATGCTCTCTTTCATAAAATCGAGGCCTAAAAACAATAAGCCAAAACCCATACTGAATTTAGCAATTTGATAGAGCGTTTTTTTATTTTTAAAAATAATTAACCCTAAACCGGCTATTCCAATAATTGGCAGGGTAAAATTCCCTAAGTCAATCTTAAAACCTAATAAAGCAACTAACCAACTATTAAAAGTGCCTCCTATATTAGCACCAAGTGCTACGCTCAAGGCATTACGCATGGATAACATACCTGCACCCACAAAAGATAAAACCATTAAATTAACAATGGAACTGCTTTGCAAAACTGCTGTTACAATAGTGCCACTGAATATGGCGCTTAATTTTTGTTTGGTATGTTTTTGAAGAAATAGTTTAAAAGATCTGCCTTCTAGCTGTTTCATACTATCTTCTAAATGAAACATCCCATACAGGAACATTCCCAAGCCAGCCAATAATTTCCAAAAATCTGTATTCGTCATTTAATATTAATCTACTGGTTGAGTAAGTTCTTTAATAGACTGTTTAATTTTATTTAAATCAGTTTCCATTTTACTTTTAAACGATTTCCAACTGGCTTTTCGTTCGGATTTGTAATTAGCCATGTTTTTTTCCAAGAACGAAATTTCCTTTAAAAGAATCGATTCTTTCTTTTTAATAAGAATAAGGCCGGGTGCTGTTTTGGTGACTCTTTTTTTAACTGCTGCATTAGTTGCCATAAAAAATTAATTTAAAATTAAGTAGGTAAATTTGTATAAGATTAATCAATTAAATTTATATGATACATGATAAAAGTTACATAATCCATAGGTTTTATAATCGGTAAAAGTTGAATTATGTAAGTTCATAAATTATGAAATAGTCTTATTTATTACAATACAAAATGATGACATGCATCATGTATGAATTAAAGAGCAATAATTTAACTTTATAAAACCAATTACCTGGATTGTATAATCAATAGAAGAATATTACTTTCAAGAAGAGAAAGTAATAATCCTTATTTCGCAACCTATTCCAGCCACCAAGATACAATAAAGATACAAAATATAACTCTTCAACCAATTTTAAGTATGACCTAATATTAAAAATACAGAATATTCGTTGTCGATAAATTCTTTTTAAGAATCTAAAAAATGATCACAACATAGATAGTGTAAGAAATAGTTTCTGACACCCTTTATAGCATTAACCTCAATAATAATACGTTTCACCGCAGAAATTGTCCGCTTCGCGTTTCATTGTGATATTTTCAATTTTTATTACTATACTTTTGTATAAATGAATTATCCTTACAAGAGTCTTTTGAAGACCGCCCTGATAACATCACCGATTATGGTTATCCCTAGGTTGTTTCCTATGTACTTTCAAACTCAATCTACTTCTCAGCAGTTAACATTTATTCTACTTTTTGAAACTATAGTTATACTTCTAATTTGGGGAATTAATCTGGTATTAATAAAAGCATTTGAGAATACATCCAAAAAATTTATAAGATACGTTGTTAGTATTGTTTTTGTTATTTTACTGGCGTATGTAATTTCAAAATGTATTGATATAAAAAAATACATTATGCATCCAATGTCGGTAAATGATAAGCCATTACCACCTATGAAAGGATTAATGCCATTTCCGTTTATATCTATGTTTTTTAATAATCTATTTGTTCTTTTCATCATAGATATTATTGTTTCAAAAAATCGGGAAAAGATAGTGGAAAATGAAAATGCTATTTTAAGAATCAAAAATTTGGAAGCACAACAGATACAATTAAGACAACAAATCCAACCTCATTTTCTATTCAATTCACTCAATACATTAAAATCACTAATTAGTAATCATCCCACCGAAGCAGAAGAATACTTGGTAAAATTATCGTCTTTTCTTCGTTACAATTTAAGTTCAAATGATCAGGATCTCATTTTATTAGTAGATGAATTAAAAATATGCAGAGAATACCTTGAAATTCAAAAAGTGAGGTTTAAGGAAGCTCTAAAATATTCGATCGATATAGACGAACAAAAGGTTTCAACTTCACAAATACCGATTTTTGCTATTCAAGTTCTTCTGGAAAATGCAATCAAACATAACACGCTCACAGCCGAAAACCCATTGATTATTCATATTTCGCTCATTAACGATAATAAAATAAAAGTAAGTAACAATTTACAGGAAAGAAAAAAACAAGATATTGAATCTACACAGATAGGTTTAAAAAACTTACAGGAACGATATGCTCTTTTAGATAAAAAGCAAATTGTGATTTCTAAAACAACGAATAAATTTGAAGTAATATTATCATTAGTATAATTGCAATGAATGTAATAATAATAGAAGACGAGCAATATGCAGCGGAAGATCTTCAAAAAAACATAAACTTAGCATCGCCGGATATTAAGATACTGGCCATTTTAAATTCAGTTAAAGAAGCAACTACCTATCTTAAAAACAATCCTCATCCTGACTTGTTTTTCTCCGATATACAGCTTGGCGATGGATTAAGTTTTGACATTTTCAAGAGTATCAAAACCTCCGCGCCGGTTATTTTTATTACTGCATTTGATGAATATGCTTTAAGTGCATTCAATTCCAATGGTGTTGATTATATTCTTAAACCATTTACTGCAAAAACAATCACTGATGCTGTTAATAAATTCAAAACGCTTACGACGCCGATAAAATCTGAAAATAATATTGATAAATTATTATCATATTTACAAACCAAAGAAAAAAGATCAGGGTCTATTCTGGTTTATCACAGGGATAAGATTATTCCATTAAATGCTGATGCGGTAGCGCTCCTATACGCAGAAAACGAAGTCGTAAAAGTACTCTGCTTTGATGGTAAACAATTTGTAACAAATAACACTTTAGAAGAATCAGAAAAAGCGCTCGGCCTGGTTTTCTTCCGTGCTAACCGTCAGCACTTAATTAACCGCAAATCTATAGTTGATGTATCACAACATTTCGGTAGAAAATTGCTTTTAAATCTTAGCATTAATTATCCCGAAAAGATTCTTGTAAGTAAAGAAAGGTCAACTACTTTTTTAAGCTGGCTTTCGAATAACTAAAGTTTGATTGTTCATTTATATGCTTCACTTTCTTTAACCTCAAATCTATTTTTGTAAATTATAATATTGCAGGCCTTACAAAGAAATGAAATTAAAAGGCATTAGATGACTTCAACATTGGTTTGTATTAATAGTAAATTACAAGTTAAATGGTTTTCGTTTTTTATGCTACTCGTCCTCAAAAAGCTTCACCTCAGATTTTGTCCGTTTGAACTACAGTGAATAAAGATTCTTTGATAATATAACCAATATTTGCATATAGTTAGATATATGCGAAACGTCAAAGAACTTATAGCAATGAATAATTTGATTATAAAAGAATCCGAGTATATGATTTTGTACTATACTCGTGAAAAGGAGATACTAAAATTGAGATTGGAAGTAAATGCTCTTAATAACAAAGAAAAAATTTGTCTTTATAAAAAGTTAAGTCTCTTTAACTCTAAAATCAATGTTGTAGAAGAATATATAAGGCCATCATCGCCAAGGTACGACTATTCGAATAATTGACCCACTGAGAGTAGGTTTCGATAGGATTAACCTCTTTTAATAGATCCATCTGAAATATTCACCCGCTGTTTTGTCCGTTTTAACTTCAGGATGTAGTTATCTATCTTTTATTGCCTTGATATTTGCACAAATAGCCTCACTGAAACAAATGATTTTGTACTATTTACTAACCGAGAAGAAAATCCTTAAAACAAGATTAGTGATAGGGTTCTTTCATCATACAGATAAGATAGATGCTTGTAAAAAGTTAAGTGTACTTAATACAAAAATAGCTATCGTCAACGAGTACGTAATTAACTTAAAAAATGTTCAAACATTAAACCTGTCAAATTGAAATTATATATCAAATATCCCACTCTTATCGTTTTCTTTATTTTAAGCTTAAAAGCTAATGCACAAAAAGAATTTGCCATTAACTCACCTGGTAGCATATGTGATTTTCATTTTTTGTGTTATGCGCCAAACAGTAATTATATCAATACTAAACGTCCTTACATTTTTGTAATAGGTAAACCGGGTGAAGCTACTCAGGACACATATGCACAGGATTCCCTGAAGGACATTGCTCAGTTTTATAACTATATGTTTGTCTACATTCCTAATCTTGGCAAAGATGCAACCCAAAAATTAAATTGTATTGAGTCGCTTGCCAGTCTCCTCACATATAATTATACATACGGAAACAATAATCTTTTTTTTCAGATACGTGATAAGGAGATCACCGAAACAGATATTAATACATTCGCTTTAAATAAAGTATTCAAATCCGTTCGGCTAAATAATATAATCATTACTGATTCAGTTTCAAGCGGTACGCCCTCACAAAATGTCACACAAGCTTTTGTTGAATCTATTGCTGCTTACGATGAAGCATCTGAAGATGAAGAAGATAAATTTGGCACCTTTTATCAGGAAGAAACAAATGAAAGTGCAAATGCCCCTGAAGATATAAAATCACAAAAAGTGTATTTTGGTCCGCCGGAAGCATTCAAATATACTTTGACAGGTTTAATAAGAGACAGATCTACCGGGGAAGCATTGCCATTTGCTAATATCATGGTTAAAGGAA
>JAEUTR010000567.1 GCA_016787365.1 Bacteroidia bacterium | reverse complement strand
AGGAATAGTAACAGCTACATATCCTGCGGTATGGGGTTTAGGGCAGTTAGTTACAGGGAAAATGGCAGACTACTTTTGTAAAAAAGATATGTTATTTACAGGAATGTTTTTGCAAGGACTAGCATTATTAATAATGCCTTGGGCACAAACAATGACACATTATATATTATTGTCAGTTATTTTAGGATGGGGAACAGCGATGGTATATCCCACATTTTTAGCAACAGTTGCCGAAAATACAAATCCAACCGATAGAGCAAAAAGTTTAGGCATATTTCGTTTATGGAGAGATTTAGGCTATGCTATTGGTGCAATCTTAACTGGCATAATTGCAGATGTCTTAGGAATAAACGCATCCATCATTTTTATAGGACTATTAACTGTGTTATCTGCTTTAGTAATTCAGTACCGTATGAAATGCGAAAATAATGGTTCAGTAAAAATTTTAAATTGGCTAACAAATAAACACAAATCAAATGGAGAATCTACAAACAAGCAATTGCATTACTCTCGATGAATTACAGCAATTAGTAGCTAACAAAACATTACAAGTTAAAATCATTGATGTAAGAAGTAAAGAAGAATATAACGAAAGTCATATTCCAGGCGCAATAAATATTGCGATCTTGGATATTGAATTAGCAAACAATCTTTTTGCTAAAACTGATTTTATAATTACCGCTTGTGGCAAAGGCGGAGGACGTTCTACACAAGCAGCAGAAAAATTGCAAGAACTAGGATTTAAAAATGCAACGTGGTTGTGTGGTGGTACTTTTGGGTGGATTCAAAACTAAAAAATAAATTGTATGAAATAGCCATGTTTGCCTCAAGCACAAACACAAATGAAAATAAACTGGCTAAACCATAAGGTAATTAAAAAAACAATAAATATCTACTTATGAAAGTATTAATTATCATCAATGATGCGCCTTACGGCACAGAAAAGGCGTGGAACGCATTACGAATTGCAATGCAATTTCAAAGAGATTTTGAAGGTACTGAAGTCCGAGTATCTCTAATGTCTGATGGTGTATTTTGTTCCGTTTCTAATGAAACTACACCCAATGGATTTTATAATATTGAGCGTATGATTGAGGCAGTTATTCATAAAGGTGGTAAAGTTCGATTATGCACCACTTGTGGCGAAGCAAGGGGGCTAAAAGCCATGAAACTGATTGAAGGTGTTGAATGGAGCGGAATGAAAGAATTAACACAATGGATTGCTGACAGCGATAAAGTCATTAATTATTAAATGGCTCTACAATAATACATTCAGCAGCTTTTGGGCTAATACCTACCTCTTTTTTCTTTTTTATGGTATTCCTAACATAATTTTGCATTAATTTTCAATCATTTTAAAACAATATTCACTATATTTGGTTTTAATAGTATCATGCAAAAATTTCTAGTAATATTTTTTTCTATGCTTTACCTGACTGTAACGTCTGGTATTACTATGAATTTGCATTATTGCGGTGGTAAATTAAAAACAGTTTCTTTCTTTTCTAATAACGAAAAAGGATGTTGTGGTAGCAAAAAGAAAAGCAAGGGATGTTGTAAAGACAAAACTAAGCATATTAAAGTTGAGGAAAATCATAAAGCAAGTAAAATAACAGAAACATGTAATCCATCTGTTCATTTAGTTGCGGTTTTATCTAGTCACTTATTATTCAATTTATTAGATAAAAATGAAGATCATATTACTTCAAATTATCATTCTCCTCCAGTCTTATATGACAATCCTTTATACCTGAAACATAGGGTATTATTAATCTGATTTCGTTTTATTGGTATTAATCTACAACTGTATTTAAGTTGTGGATTTTTTGTGCTTTTATTCAAAAGCGCAATCCCTTTATATTAATCAATTTTTACTTCTAAAAAATCAAATATGAAAAAATCAATTTTCACTTTTATCGCGGCTACAACAATTTCTGTAACCGCTTTTGCTCAAATTCCAAATTCAGGTTTCGAAAACTGGACAGCTGTTGGTACTTATTCAGTTCCAAATGGTTGGGGTACATTAAATAACACCACAACTTTAGCAGGTGTTTATACAGTAACAAAAGGAACACCAGGCAGCCCGGGAAACGCCTATTTAAAATTAACATCTAAAACAGTTGGTACAGGTGTAGTAAATGGTATTGCAGTTAGCGGTATTTTAGATTCTATGACCATGATGCCAAAATCAGGTTTTGCATATAATATGCGCCCTGCAAATTTTACAGGTAAATGGCAACACATGATTTATGGTTCAAGTCAAGGTTCAATACAAGTTACTTTAACTCGTTGGGATTCAGGGTTGGGCATGAGAATGCCAGTTGCATCAGGTAATGTTACGTTGTCAGGTATGGCAATGGCTTGGGCAAACTTCACTATCCCATTAACTTATACAGATGGTAACAATCCTGATTCTTGTATAATTGTAATGAAAGCAAGTGGTAGTAATCCTACAAATAATGATTATTTATGGGTTGATAATTTAGCTTTTTCGGGTGTGGTAACAGGAATTGAAACTCAAGATTCTTTTTTATCCAACATGGCAATTTTTCCTAATCCAACAAATTCATCAATTAATTTCAATTTTAATTTGAAAACGCCTCAACAAATAATAGTTGAAATAATAGACATCAACGGTAAATTAATACGCTCTAAAAACATGGGTAAAATTGAGGGAGATACTAAACAGTTAATGGATTTATCAGGCATTACCAAAGGCTCTTATATTGTTAATATAATTGGTGAATTTAAAACCGAAACAAAAAAAATAATTATTGAGTAATAATCTTTAAAATAAGCAGAATGAAACTTTTATTAAAAATAGGTTTAGTGCTTTTAGGCTTTAATTCCATTGCACAAACAGCGTTGCCAATTCCTGATACTTTATCGGGACCTAATTATGTTTTAAATATGCATAAAGATAGTGTGCAATTTTTTTCAGGAAACATTTCACACACCTATGCTTTTAATCAATATAAATATTTGGGACCTACATTGATTTTTAATAAAGGTACAAATGTCAACATTACAGTTAATAATCAAATAGGAGATACAACAACTGTTCATTGGCATGGCATTCATCTTCCTTCTATGATGGATGGAGGTCCTCATACTACAATACTGCCAAACGCAATTTGGACACCCTCATTTACAGTAATGGATAATGCAGCTACTTATTGGTATCATCCTCATTTTATGGGTAAAACAGCAAAACAAGTTATAAAAGGTGCAGCGGGTTTAATTATTGTTCGTGATCCAATTGAAGCAGCTTTGACGTTACCTAGAAAATACGGTGTCGATGATTTTCCATTAATTATTCAATGCCAACAATATGATTCATTAAATCAATCAATGCCACTAGGTATGCAAGATTCTACTATTTTAGTAAACGGCGCTAGGGCAAGTCATGGTTTTACTGTAAATGCAAATTTTCCCGCACAGATAGTTCGCATGCGTTTATTAAATGCTTCAGGCGAACGAACATTTAATTTTGGATTTACCGCCAATAAACAATTTAAAATTATTGCTAGTGATGGAGGTTTGTTAGATAATCCTGTAACAACAAGCAGAATCAGATTATCACCAGGCGAACGTGCAGAGATTTTAATTGATTTAAATGGTATGAATGGGCAAATACTTCATTTAATGGGTTACGCCTCTGAATTGGCTATGGGCATACAAGGTGGCCCAACTATGCCAATGCCTGTTGGCAGTCCACCAATGGATAGCCCATTAAACGGAATTGATTTTAATATCATGCAAATTACAGTAACACCTCAAACAACAAATCCAGTTACAACAATCCCTTCATCATTAACAACTAATGCCCCTTATTTATCAAGTCAGGCTAACATTACGCGTACAATAAGATTTACAGCTGATAGTTTAATGGTGATGGATGGCCCATTTTATTTTAATGGTAACTCATTTGATATGATGCGAATTGATTATGAAATTCCTTTGGGAAGCACCGAAATATGGAAATTGGTTAACGAAACAATGGTAGCCCATCCTTTCCATATACATGATGTACAATTTTTCTTAATCGATAGAAGTGGTAATATACCTCCTACCGAAGAATTAGGACGAAAAGACGTTGTTTTAGTTCCACCTTTCGATTCGGTTATGTTTATTACTAAGTTTGAAGATTTTGCAGATACAATTACTCCATTTATGTATCACTGCCATATTTTAATGCACGAAGACGATGGAATGATGGGGCAATTTGTGGTAAAGCCATTGAGTGTTGGAGTTAACGAATTAAAAAATAATAACAATTCATTTTCTATTTATCCAAACCCAACTAATAGCATTGTAAATATTGATGCGAAAGAAATGACAAGCGTTTCAATTTTTAATACGTTAGGAGAAATGGTTTACACTCAAAATAAAATAAGCACAAACTCATTGCAAATAAATACTTCGCAATGGAGCAAAGGCTTATATACCGTTCAAGTAAACAGTAATAACCAATCTATTGCAAAAAAAATAATTGTAAATTAAAATGCTTAAGCAATTATACATAGCAATTTTATCTGTTTTTATTACAGCAACAACCTATGCTCAAATCCCAAACTCTGGTTTTGAAACATGGATAAATACTGGCGGCTATGAAACACCTAGTAGTTGGGATAATTTAAATCAAATTACCTACAATATCGGTATTTATACTTGTATTCAAGGTACACCCGGTTATTCAGGAACTTCTTATTTATTTTTGAGTTCCAAAACAATTG
>JAEUTR010000558.1 GCA_016787365.1 Bacteroidia bacterium | reverse complement strand
ACCCAAGCGGATGCGAGTAAATCAAAAGAATTTAATCAATGGGTTTTAAATTGGGTTACTAAACACTCTCCTGCAACTTTGCCAAATGTTGGAAGTACATTTAAAAATTACTATGGAGTGTATGATATGCACGGTTTAGTTTGGGAATGGACGTATGATTTTAATAATGCTCTTACAACTGGTGAATCTAGGGGAAATAGCAGCTTAGACAATACTTTTTTCTGCGGAGGAGGTTCTTTTGGATCAAAAGATTTAAATAATTACGCATCTTTTATGAGATTTGCTATGAGGTCAAGTGTGAAAGCTAAATATAGTGTTCAAAATTTAGGATTTAGATGTGTAAAAACAAAAAAATAAAGTAGATTATTAAAGAATAATATTATGAAAAATATAGTAAATAGTTTTATTGTTTGTCTCGGTTCATTTATAATTGTGGCTTGCCACGATGGTAAAAAAATAGAAAACGATTTAGAAGAAAAAGAATGTTGTAAAAAGGAAACAAATACAAACGTTGAGATAAGTAATGAAATTCCAGAAGAGTCTCTATTTAATCTTACAAGTGATTGGAAGACACAAGAGAATAAAAGTATAAAAATTCAATCATTTCAAAATAAGATTACTATAGCCGCTATGGTATTTACACATTGTGAGGGAGCATGTCCTAGAATTGTTGCTGATATTCAAAGAATCGAGAAATCATTTACTCCTGAAGAATTGAAGAGTATTCAATTTTTATTGATAAGTATGGATCCTGAAAGAGATACTCCAGAAAGATGTAGAGAGTTTGCGAAGGAGTATCAATTGAATACTAACTGGACGCTAATTAGTTCTAGTGAAGATGCAACAATTGAAATGGCTAATGTATTGAATGTTAAAGTGAAGAAACTTTCAAGTGGAGGTTTTGATCATTCAAATACGATACATGTAATTAATCAGCAAGGATTAATTACGTATCAGCAAAACGGATTAGAACAGGAGCCTGAAGGCACTATAGAGAGTGTAAGAGATTTACTGAAAAAATAATTTATTAGTTTAGGTTTTAAATTATTTGAGTAAATAAAAAATGCCATTGCAAATAGCAATGGCATTTTTTTTGTTATAATTATTAAGCTATCCCTAATTCTTTTTTGCCAGCAGACGTTAAAAAATCTCTCGACCATTGAGGTTCCCAAACCATATTAATTACAATTTCAAATTTTGGAAAGTGTCTTTGCAAACAATTTTCAACGCCACTAATAATAACATCGCCCATAGGACAGTTTTTTGTTGAGAGGGTTAAATTAATTGTGATTTCACCTTCTGCATTATAATCAACTTTATACACTAAGCCCATATCTATAATATTAATTTCTAATTCAGGGTCGATCACCTCTTTTAAGAATTGTAAGATTTCGATTTCACGTTTCTCTTTATCTGAATATAAGTTCATGAAAATTTTAATTTATAGTTAAACTATTATTGTGTTAATACTTTATGTGAGATTATTTTATAAATATTAATATTATATAAGACGGCAGTTGTTATCAAAAAAATAGCGCCAATTTTAATACTAAAGGGATTCGATACTAAAATCCCACTCAATATTGTAACGAAGCTTATAATATATATATATAACTGAGCCGTGGCAATTTTTTCTGAATAAAGATTTTTGGGTAGGGGCGTTTTTGCTTTACTACTAATTTCTTGGTATTTTTTCAACCATACTATAAACGCTAAATTTTTTAACGATTGGCCTAAAATAAGAAAAGTAATAAAACCAAATAACAAACTATACACTATTGCGGTCGAAATTTGTTGCACAATACCATTGACTGAAATAAGATTTACCCTTAAAATAATCCACAAAATAATTGGAATAAAAATCAAGAAAAATGAGATGTAAGTATATTTTAAATTAATATCTAATTTTTTTCTAGCTCTTGTTTTAAATGCATTCGCTATATAAATCAAGAAAAATATAATTGCTAAAAGGACAATTACAAGATAAATTATTATCCTATCTATTCCGTTATAGAATAATGCGTCAACTATAAATCCAAGTAAACCGATATTAATCATGTAATAAGAATAAGTTAAAATCTTGGGGTTTAATTTTCCTGACAATAAAAACATTGGAATTAATTTGGATCCTACACCAATGATTAAACATAGGAACCAACCAATTAATCCAATATGAGCATGAATTTTTAAATAGTATAAATGTTCTTTCGGTAAAAATATATACTTAAAATTAAATGCTAATAATGAACCAATAAATGCTGTTAGCCAGAGCCAAAAAACGGAAGCTTGTATAAAATCAATCTCAATACTTTTTTCTTTAGAATCTTTCACTGTAAGCATAATATTTATTAAAAAAAGAGTGATGCCTATAAATAAAAGACAGGCAGCGATTTCAATTATAAATCCGATATCAAATATCCAAAAGGAAATTGATAGCAATACTGTTCCAATTAACATAAATAAATACACTATGAATGCTAAGATTGGACTATATATTTTTTTATTAGTTATCACAGGGATTAATTG
>JAEUTR010000552.1 GCA_016787365.1 Bacteroidia bacterium | reverse complement strand
CAATTTAAAGGAGATGAATTTAAATACGCTGACGAATTATTAAAAATTATAGCAAAAAAAGATCTTATTAGTAATGCAGAAGCATTTGACCTTTCCGCAAAATATTCATTAGAAGACCAATACAAAAGAATCACACAAACCTTAATGTATGATGGATACATAAATATGATTCCGGAAACTAACAATTATCAATTCAATTCGCCCATAGTAAAACTATGGTGGCTAAACTTTATATGCTAAGCTCATGAGTACTCTATTATATAATCCAGACAAAAAAAACAAGCAACAATTCATTGAGGAATTCGTTGTAAGAACTTCTGTATTTGAAGAAATATTCAATGATATACAAACTGGAAAAATGAAAACTCCGGAACAACATTACCTCATAGTGGGCCAACGTGGTTCCGGAAAAACAACTCTCTTAAATCGTTTAAAATATGCCATTGAAGATGATTTAAAATTGAATAAATGGTTAATTCCAATCATTTTTAACGAAGAACAATACCATATTATTGAATTGGTCAATATTTGGGAAAATATTGCCAGTTACTTAGAAGATTTTTATGGCTTTACTGGGCTAAGTGAAGAAATTTCAAAAAATACCTCAAAAAAAGATTTTGAACAAATAACAATTGACATTCTTATTAAAGCTTTAAATAAAAAAGAAAAAAAAATAGTACTATTTATAGATAATATTGGAGATCTATTAAAAAAATTTGACGAACTGGAAGTTAGACGTCTTAGAGAAATACTGCAAACTATTCCTAACATCCGTTTAATTTCAGGTTCTCCGGTAACTCTTGAAAGTCTAACTGATTATCATCAACCATTATTTGAATTCTTTAAGGTCATCCAACTTAAAGGCCTTTCTAGTGAAGAGACAATTATATTACTAAAAAAACTTGCTGAAATTAATAATCAAACAACCAAAATAGAAAATATTATTAATAATACTCCTTCCCGAATAGAAACCTTAAGAACACTTTCTGGTGGCGTCCCAAGAACCGTTGCATTACTTTTTATGGTTTTTATTGATGATGAACATGGTAATGCCTTAACAGATTTGGAAAAAGTATTGGATATGGTTACTCCTTTATATAAACATAGGATGGATGATCTACCTACTCAACAGCAAAAAATTGTAGATGCTGTAGCAAAAAACTGGGATGCAGTTAGTGTAAAAGAATTGTCTGAAACACTAAGGATGGAAAGTAAAATTATTTCTGCTCAATTACGACAATTAGAGAAGAATCAGGTCATTGAAAAAAGAACAACAGATACAAAAAATCATATCTATCTTATAAAAGAAAGGTTTTTTAATATATGGTACTTAATGAGATATGGGCGCAAACAAGATAGGCAAAGGGTAATTTGGTTAGTTAAATTTTTAGAATTATGGTGTGATGGTAAAGAAATAGAAAAGCGTATTTTAAATTATGTTGAAAAATCTAAGAAGGGATTAATTGATAAAAAAACACATGAACTATATGGTGAAGTATATTCTTTTTTTAACAAAATTAAACCAGAAACTAAATTACTCTTAAGTGAAACAGCTCCAAAATATGTTTATGTAGAAATCACTAATGATGATTTTGATAAACTAATTGATCAATATTTTAAAAAGAAAGATTGGGAAAGTATACTAAAAACCGTAACGAGCATAAAAAGATTAAACACAGAGCAAAAAACTAAAATCTTCGATTTTTTAGACAAAAACTACTCAAAAGCATTTCTTGATTTAATTGCCTCAAAATTTTTAAAAGCCATGGATAACAAAAGTTCTCATTCACTCCAGGAACTTCCCTCATTTTATCCTCTATACTTTTTTCACACTGGTATAAATATGCTGTCCATTAAAGATGATGAAAAAATGATAGTAGATACAAATAAAAACATTAAATCAACATTTAAATTATTGTTACTTCAAAATAGTATTTCAGAGTTCGAAAAACAGGATTTAATAATTTATATAGGATCATTATTGTCTTTAAAATATTACAGAATGGCCCAATCATTTTTTGATGAAAATTTCGACAAAGAGATAGAAGATTACCTTATTAAAATACTATATGTATTAACACAATATTTTATTACTGATAAAAAAGAAAAAATATTTGAAAAATATAGTCCTGAAATAAGAGATACAGTTATAACTCTTTCAAAATCTATTTTAAATAATCAAAAAAAACTAAATTTATTTTCACAAAACAAAAACACTAATTAAATTTTTGAGACTTAATCAGTGTTTTATATAAATATCTGCGCCATCCTATTGAAAGAGTTCCAAAACTACGCCTCTACTTCAGTTACAATACTTGGGAAGATACGAACGTTGTTGTTTTCTTCTCTTCGGAACTGATATGTGAATTTGTAATGAGCCTCTAATCCCGATTTATTTGGTAAACCATTAATCATCATAATATTTTTGTTTTTCGCAAAACGTAATAACTCACGTAAGTAATGCGCGGAAATTTGACCTACCTCATCAATAATACAATGCACTTTAAAATCAGTACTTCCACGGTGAGAAGATTCTTTAATAAATACATGTAATAAAGTAATATAGATAATCGCTTTTACAAGGATATCTGTTCCTGTACTACCAATACTATCAATTTTATGAGTCCACCCAGTTTCGTTTAAACCTTCTTTGATATTGAATTTTAATTCAAATAAATCTTGTAAACGAATTTCTTCTTGTTCTTGCTCTTTAATAGCAGTGCGTAATTGATCTAATAATTTAACGGCACGGTTGCTAATCTCACGATTTTTATGAGTTGCAAAATCTGTATTAAATAATCCTTCGTTATACACTAAACCATTTTCTTCGCGGAACTCTTGAATACGTTTTAATAATTTATAAACTTTATTATCAGAATCTTCTAAACGAATTTTAATGAATTCAATTAATTTTGATTCCTCAAACTCTGCTTTCTTAAAATCCTCTGCAATTAAAGTAATGATATGTTGAATCTTATCTTTTTGTCCACTTAACTCACGTACTTTAGTAGCAATACTATCTGTTACCAAGCCTATTTGAGTAGCTGTCTCTGCAATAGATAATTCAATTTTATTTTCGTTAATGAAAGAACGTAAATTTTGAGCAAAACGTTCGTATTCTCCTTGAGTAGCGTCATTACGAATGATAAAGTTAAAGTGATTGTCAATTCTAAACTTACCTGCAAACTCATTCACATAACGTTGGAAAGCTGTGTACTCTTCATTAAAATGAGAATCATTTTTCAACAACTGTGTACACAAATCCATCACACTGTAATTGGTTTTCTTAGGCTCTGCGCGATCTATAATATCAGCATATTTGTTAAATACAGGCGTTTCACGGAAGTTTTTCGTAAAATAATTAATACCGTTGTTGAATTCGATTAACTCCTCTTCAAAAGCACGTTTTTGTTTATTCAACTCCATGCGTTTGATGTTGAACTTACGAGAAACTTCTTCAATCTCAGCAGTTAAATCATTAGCTGATTTCACATACTCTTCTTTCTTCTGAATTAAATCAGGAAGCTTATCAAAAATTTCACGTTTATCTTTTAAGTAATCGCTAACAATTTGAGAGTATTGATCAATTTCTTTTAATGATTCTTGTAACTCTTTAATACGTGCGTCAATCTTCTTAATCTCTTTACTATCAACACCTTTAGCCTTGAAATTAGTTTCTTTTTCGTTGCTTAACTGAATTTCTTTTTCTTCGTATTCTTTAACTTGATTTTTCTTCTCAACTTCTAATTCAGAAATCTCCGTTTCCTGACGAGATTTTAAATCAGCTAAACGCTCATCGTTAAAAGCTTTTA
>JAEUTR010000539.1 GCA_016787365.1 Bacteroidia bacterium | reverse complement strand
TCGATGTCTTCACAAATTATTCTGGCAGATAATAACTCTCAGGATGGAACAATAGATGCAGTCAAAACAAAATTTCCTGAGGTGATTATTATTGAAAATAAAGATAATCTTGGTTTTTCGGCTGCTAATAATCAATGTTTTGGAATTTGTGAAGGAGAATATATCTTAATGTTGAACCCTGATGCAATGTTGGTTGATCATTCTTTTCAGAAAATGTTTGATTATTTATCGAAAATACAAGATTCAGAATTTGTTTTAATTGGACCTAAATTAATTAATACTGATAATACAAATCAGATATCTTGTTGGAAATTTCCTTCGCCAATTCAACATTTATTAGAATTATGCTTTTTGAATACGCTTTTTGATACAACAACTTATAAACAGTATGATTTGAAGGAAGCAAAACAGGTTGATTTTTTATCAGGGGCATGTATTTTAATGAAAAAATCTACATTAATAGTATTGAAAGGTCTGGATATTAATTTATTTTGGATGGATGATGCTGATTTAGGGAAACGAAATATATTAAATGGTGGGCAAAATATTTATTTTCCGGATACAATTGTAAAGCATCATATAGGTCAATCTTCTAAGAAAAATCAAAACGTCGTTATTTCTAATCAGATAATTAGTAAGTTGAAATTTTATAAAAAACACAAACAGTATTTCTATTTTTATTGTTCTATCCCTATATTTTTATTGCAAATTTTAAGTCGTATCCCTTTATTTTTTATTTTAGGAATTGTAAAAACAATGTATTTTGTTAAAGCAAAAGCATATACATATACATTGTCAAAGTTTTTTAATTATTTAGTATTAGGTAACCAAAATCCAACATGATGCGTATTTTATTATTATCTGATACATATTCTGAACATACAGAGAAGTGGGCTTTAGGGCTAGCTTCCCATGGAGTAAAAGTTGGTTTATTTAGTTTTAATAAGTCGAAGTATAACTGGTACGATAATATAGAGAATATAGAATTACTATTTGAACCGGATAAGGTTATCACGGGAATTAGAATCAAAGAAAAGGTAAGTTATTTCAAATATCTGTCCACATTAAAACGAAAAATTAAAGAATTTAATCCTGATATTTTACATGCACATTATGCAACCAGTTATGGATTAATAGGAGCGATGTCTTCTTTTAAGCCTTTAATTGTATCTGTTTGGGGTTCTGATGTATTTGATTTCCCAAAACAAAATATTATTTATCGACAACTTTTAAAATATGTTCTTTCAAAAGCTTCAGTGATTTGTTCTACGAGTAACTGTATGAGAGAAGAAACATTGAAATATATAGATAAGCCAATTGATGTGATTCCTTTTGGTATTGATATAGATAAATTTAACCGGTTACCCGGCGAATTACCTTTGAGTAATAGTCATGAAATTCATATAGGAAATATTAAATCATTGGAAACTAAATATGGTATTGATATTTTAATTTATGCGTTTTGTGATTTACTTAAAAAATATAGTGATAAAAAAATAGTACTCCATTTAGTTGGCGAAGGATCAGAAAAAAATACGTATATCAAATTAGTTCAGGAATTAGGTATTTCTGAAAATGTGATTTTTACAGGTCGTATTGCTCACAGTGACATTGCCGAATATCATAAAAAGTTAGATATATTTATTTGTTTGTCTGTTTTAGACAGTGAAAGTTTTGGAGTTTCATTAGTAGAAGCTATGTCATCTAAAACATGTGTTGTTGCCAGTAATGTTGCAGGGTTTAAAGAAGTTTTAGGAGGAGATAATACATGTGGTCGATTGGTGGCAGTAAAATCCATAAATGAGGCAGTTGAAGCAATGGTTGAAATTATTGATAATCCAACACAGGCTATAAAAAAAGTAGAAAATGCCAGACAAAGGATATTACAATTATATAATTGGGAAGATAATATAAAACAGATGATTGACGTTTATAGTCAAGTTATAAAAAAGTAAAAGAGTGTGATTTTAAAACGAATTGATAATCTAGATGTATTTTGCGAAAAAGCAGAGCCTGCTATTGGTGTTTTTGCCAGCAAAAAATGGTTATCAATTTATGGCGATGCTTTAATTTTAATAGGCATTTATAAAGATGAACATCAATTAATAGGAGGTTTTTATTTTTTAAATACCAAAAAATATGGATTTACGTTTTTAAAATTACCGCCATATACACCTCATTGTGGTTTGTTTTTTACATCTGATGGTAAAAATAATTCGTCCATTAATAATTTCTCTAAAGAAGTGATGAACGAGGTTTGTACTTTTTTTACGAATCAAAAAAGTGCTTTAACTGTATTGGCTTTTCCTTCTGCTATTATTGATTTTCAGCCTTTTATTTGGGCTAAATATAAAGTTATTCCTAATTATACATATCGTATCAGCCTCACAAAATCATTAGAAGACATAAAATCTGATTTTGATTCCAAAAACAGAAATGCGATTAATAAAGCCATTAAGGAAGAAGTTGTTGTTAAAGAAAATGTCTTGAGTAAAGAAGAACTATACAAGTTTTTTGTAAATTCTTTAAATACTACGGATGCTAATATTTACGAAACAGAATTGAAAAATGTATTCACGAAATTTTCGGATGGCACTAATTCTTTTTCTGTATCGGCATACAAAAACGGTGAATTGTTAGGTAATGTGTTTTGTGTGTTTGATAAAGACACCTGTTATTATTTATTAGGAGGCGTTAATAAGAAATCCGGGGTACAAGGTGTTAATAATTTATTAGTTCAAAAGAGCATTGAAAAAGCTAAGGATTTAGGCTGTAAAACTTTTGATTTTGAAGGTTCCATGCTTAAAGGTGTTGAGAAATTTTTTAGAAGCTTTGGACCAGAATTAGTTCCTTTTTTTACTGTTAATAAAGCTGCTTTACCGCTAGAAATTTTATTGAAATTTAAAAAGAGAGAACTTTTTTAAATGGAAAAACTGCTATATATCAAGCATCAGGATATTGATTTTAAAAAGTGGGATCAAACTATTTTATCATCTCAAATTCCTTTTGTTTTTGCCCAGTCATTTTACTTAAATGCAACTTGTCCGCAGTGGAATGCTTTAATTATAGGAGATTATGAAAGTGTTTTTCCTTTAACATATAAAACAAAATTCGGATATCGTTATTTGCCTCAGCCGCCATTTACGTCACAACTAGGAGTTTACGGCAAGGTTAATTTAGAAGTTGAACAATTGTTTCATCAATATATTTTAGAGCATTTTACCCTGATTGATTTAGAATTAAACACTACTAATCAGCTAAAATCAGATTTTATATCTCCAAAAAACACGTATACAATTACTTATTCTAAAGGTTATAAAATCAATCAAAACACAAAGAGAAATATTTCGAAAGCAAAAGAAAGTGAATTAGTTGTTCAACAAGTTCAGGAAAATGAAATACTGTCGTTGTCTCAAAAATATTTGAATTCTTTTTTACAAGTTGATTTACATTTATCTAAATCAACAATTGATTTGATGGATAATTTGCTTATTAGCGCGTCGAAAGAAAACTATTTATATACATTTAAAGTAATTGACAAGAATTGTAATTTAAAAGCATTGGCACATTTTATTTGTAACGGAAAGCATGCTTTATATCTCAAAGGAACTAATTTTGATAAAACCGAAAATTCGGGAAGTATGCACTTGGTTATGCAGCATGCTATTGAGTTTTTTGCTAATAAAGCCTTATTTTTTGATTTTGGAGGAGGTTCTAATTCTGAAGGATTGGCTAATTTTTATAAAGGTTTTGGCGGAGAAGCCATAACTTATAGCTTTTTACAAGTTAACAGACTACCACGGTTAATTAAATTTATAAAAAATAAAGGCTAACGGTCTCTTTTTTGTTATTTTTAGTCTGAAAATGAAAGCAATTGTTTCTCACGATATTGATCATTTAACTCTTTCAGAACATTATCTGAAAGATTTGATAGTTCCTAAACATTTTGTGAGGAGTTATATAGAATTGTTTACGGGTAAAATTTCGATTTCTGAATTATTAAACCGTTATGCCGATGTTTTTAAAAATAAATGGCAACATATAGAAGCCTTACATCAATTTAATGTAAAGAATAATGTGCCAACAACTTATTTTATTGGTGTAAATAATGGAATTGGATTATCTTATTCTAAAGAACAGGCTGCTTTTTGGATTCATAAGATGTTGGAGATGGGTTGTGATGTTGGTGCTCATGGTATCGAATTTGAAAATTTTGAAAAAATAAACTCAGAGTTTTTATTGTTTAAGGAATTATCAAAACAAACTGATTTTGGAACCCGTATGCACTATATCAGAAAAAATGAATCTACTTTTGTGAATATGGCAAAAGCTGGGTATGCTTTTGATTCTAGTGAGATGGGGTTTAAGTCGCCTTATAAAATTGGTAATATGTGGGAATTTCCTTTTCAGATAATGGATGGATATATCATTGAAAAACCAAAACAATGGCAAAGTAAAAACTTTACTCAAAGCTGTGAGGAAACCAAGAAAATAATTGATAAAGTTGCAGATTTACAATTGCCATATTTGGGAATTGATTTTCATGATCGTTATTTTTCAAATGCTCACAGAACCTGGAAAGATTGGTATATGTGGCTTATAGAATATTTAGCAAGTCAAAAAATCGAATTTGTGAATTTTAAAACCGCGATAAAGGAACTGGAGAAATAAAATTTTATACAATGAACTCGATAGTTCTCGCTGTCACCCTGAGCGGAGTCGAAGAGCGAGAACTGAAATAAACAAACAATAAGAACCTTGAAACTTTTAATACTAACTCAATATTTCCCCCCAGAAGTCGGCGCTCCTCAAAATCGTTTGTTTGAGTTGGCCGTTCGTTTAAAGAGAATAGGCGTTGATGTATCTGTATTAACTGCTATGCCTAATTATCCTCAAATGAAAATTTATGATGGATACGAGAGCAAAGATTATCTATACGAAGAAATAGAAGGAATTCCTGTTCACAGAGCTTCTATTTATTTACCAACAAGTAAATCCATCATTCAACGTCTATTGAATTATTTTTCGTTTGTATATTCTTCTGCACGTGTTGGTAAAAATAAAATTGGAAATGTAGATGTGATCATGTGTGAGTCACCGCCTTTATTTTTGGGATACTCAGCTTTATATTTAAAACGAAAGAAAAAAGCCAAATTGATTTTCAACGTATCCGATTTGTGGCCTGAAAGTGCTGAAAAATTGGGAGTTGTAACTAATAAGTGGATGTTGAAATTAGCTTATAATTTAGAGGCTAAATTGTATCGTAAATCCGTTTTAGTAACAGGACAAACACAAGGTATTTGTAAAAGTATTAATAAACGTTTTTCTGAAGTGAAAACCTATTGGTTACCAAATGGCGTGGATGTATCTTACTACAATCCATCAACTATAACAGGCAATTGGAGAAAAGAAAATGGTTTTCAAGATAATGATGTATTGTTTTTATATGCAGGTATTATTGGCTTAGCGCAAGGCTTAGAAATTATTTTATCTGCTGCTGAAAAAGTAAAAGAGCACGCTTCCATAAAATTCATTTTATTGGGTAGCGGACCAGAAAAAGAAAAACTACAAGTTATTCAGAGAGAAAAACAATTAACGAATGTGTATTTTTTTGATGCGGTTTCTAAAACACAAATGCCACAAATTGTTCAGGCTAGTGACGTTTCCGTTATTCCATTACGAAAATTGGAATTATTTTTAGGTGCTATTCCATCTAAAATATTTGAGAATTTGGCGATGGAAAAAGCGGTTATATTAGCTGTTGATGGCGAAGCTCGCGAATTATTCGTCAATCAAGGAAAGTGTGCTTTATATTCAGAACCAGAAAATGTAGAAGATTTAGTGAAAAATGTGTTATTGTTAACTAATGATACTTCTTTAAGAAAACAATTAGGCGAGAGAGGTAGAACTTATGTAGAACAAAGCTTTAATAGAAACACAATCGCACAAAATTTTCATCAGGAATTGATAAAGTATGTTGGCAAAAATTAAAAACACATATCTTCAAATGGGGTATAATTTACCATTGCTGATTGCATTTTTTTTGCCATTCGGAATTAACTATGCCATTTTTATCTTGATATGGTCTATTTGCTTTTTTGCATTTGATAATGTGAAAGCAGGTATGCAGAGAATGCTAAGTAACAAATGGACTTATGTGTTATTGGTGTTTTTCTTAATACATGCATTGGGTTATTTTTTTTCTGTTAATAAAGCAGGAGCTTTAAATGCTATTGAAATTAAACTGAGTTTTCTGGCATTTCCCATTTTGATAGGAGCATCTAATTATAATGATTTACAGATTAAGAAAATTGTTATTTCATTTGTTTCGGGTTGTGTGATGGCAAGCACAATCAATATTTTTAGGGCATTTTATTTGTATTATTTTCAAGATTTCAATGCTTTCTTTTATACAGAGTTCAGCTATTTTATGCATCCAAGTTACTTTGCCATGTACTTAATTTTTGCGCAATTAATTATCTTATTATTTTATCCAAAATGGTTATCGCACCTTTCTAATTTGAATATTAAAATTGGATTTATGTCTTTGATATTTTTAGTTGCTATCTTTTTATGTTCTTCTAAAATGGGATTAATTACTGCCTTTTTGTTATTGCCTTTAACTTTTGGTATTATCTTATATAACAAAGGTTGTAAAAAAACCATCGCTGGTTTGTTATTAGCTTTAATGATAGGAATAGCCATTGCTTATAAGTTATTTCCAAAGCCTTTCGAAAGAATCAAACAAGCCTTTAAAGTAACCTCTTCTTCTGAAACTATTGATAAAACAGATGCGGAAAGTACAGCAGTACGCATTTTAATATGGCAAGAATCAATTAAATTGATTGAAAATAATTTACTATTTGGTACAACTGCTGGTGATGCAAATGATAAATTAGTTGAAGCATATGAACGAGAAGGCTTGGCAGGTGCGTTACGAAAAAAATTAAATGCACATAATCAATTTTTGCAAACCTTTATTGGTACTGGCATTATGGGCTTTGTATTATTATTATTCATGACCCTTGGTTCTTTGATTTATGGTTTCATTAAGAAAAACTACTTATTGTCGCTATTTAGTATTTTGACAATTTTTAATTTTTTAGTCGAATCGATGCTGCAAGCTCAAGCTGGATTTATTTTCTTTGCCTTTTTCTTTTGTATATTAACACAATATAATTTTCATAAATTAAGTAAAACATCATGATTCCTTTTTCTCCGCCACGAATAGATGATAAAATTATAGCAGAAGTAACTGCAGCCTTAAAATCAGGTTGGATTACTACTGGCCCCCGTACCAAAGATTTTGAAAAAAAGATAACTGCTTATTGTGGTAATAAAGCGACTTTATGTTTGAATTCGGCAACTGCAGGATTAGAAATTATGTTACGTTGGTTTGGAGTAGGAGAAGGTGACGAAGTCATTTTACCGGCTTATACTTACTCTGCTACTGCAAATGTGGTTATTCATTGTGGAGCTAAACCAGTATTTGTAGATGTGAATGCTGATGATTTTAATATCAACGTATCTAACATCGAAAAGGCAATTAACGAAAAAACAAAAGTTATCATGCCAGTTGATTTTGCTGGTTTTCCTTGCGATTATGATGAGATAAATACTTTGGTAATTAAACATAAACCAACTTTTAAGGCTAATTCAAAGAATCAGGAATTGTTAGGTAGAATCATGGTGCTATCAGATTCAGCACATTCGTTTGGTGCCGATTATAAGGGTAAAAAATGTGGTGCCCTTGCTGATGTGTCGGTGTTTTCATTTCATGCGGTAAAGAATTTAACGACGGCCGAAGGTGGTGCTGTTGCCTTAAATTTTCCTGCTCCTTTTGATAATACAGACTTATATAATTATTTGTGTATGTACACATTGCATGGACAAAATAAAGATGCTTTAGCCAAAACTCAAAAAGGTAATTGGAAATACGATATTGTAGAAGCAGGTTATAAATGTAATATGACAGACATGTCTGCCGCCATTGGTTTAGTAGAGTTGGAACGTTACGATAATGATACTCAACTAAAGCGCAAACATATTTTTGATACTTATCAAGCGGCCTTTTCAAAAGATAATCGTTTTCAGGTTCCCGTTTATCATACTGACTCAAAGATTGGTTGCTATCATTTATATCCATTAAGAATTAAAGGAATTACCGAGCAACAACGCGATGTTATCATGAAAGAAATTTTTGATTGTGATGTATCTGTCAACGTTCATTTTATTCCTGTTCCCGCTATGACTTTTTATAAGAATCTTGGTTATGATTTAAAGAACTATCCGGTAACTTATGATAATTTTAGTAGAGAAATTTCATTACCTGTATTTTATAATTTAACGGATGAACAAATACAAACTGTTATTAATGCCGTAATTAAATCCGTAAATAAAATAATTTAACCCATAAACCTGTCAGGTTTCAAAAATCTGACAGGTCTGAAATTAAATGCTAAAACGCTTGTTCGACATATTAGCTTCTTTGCTTGGAATCATAATTCTTCTTCCGTTTTTTATGATTATTTGCATAGCAATGATTTTTTCTTGTGGCTTTCCTCTGTTTTATTTGCAAACCAGAGTAGGCAAAAACGGGAAGGATTTTAAGCTCTTTAAGTTTAGAACCATGCATTTAGATGCTGACAAAAAAGGATTACTGACTGTTGGAGGTCGAGATCCAAGAGTAACAAGCATAGGTTATTATTTACGTAAATATAAATTAGATGAATTACCTCAATTGTTTAACGTCTTGTTTGGAACTATGAGTTTGGTTGGACCTCGCCCGGAAGTGCGAAAATATGTTGATTTGTATACCAAAGAACAACAGCAAGTATTGTCGGTAAAACCTGGTATTACTGATTTTGCCTCTTTAGAATACATTAATGAGAACGATTTATTAGCTAAATCTGATAATCCTGAAAAAACGTATATTGATGAAATTATGCCCGCTAAATTGGCATTGAATGCTAAATATATTCAACAACAAGGGTGGTTGATTGATGTCAAGATTATACTTAGTACGCTATTGAAAATTGTGAAATAGCACATTTTGTGATTCTTTAATAATTTTTAATAAGTCTTAATGACTCCATAGAGTATTCTTCACTCTTAAATATTTATATTTACTGATTAAATCTAATCAATTATGAAAAACCTTTCTCTAATAATTAATGGAATTTTGGCAATTGCGGTTGCTGTTTTATTTTATCAAGTACATTCTTTGAAGAATTTGACAGCTCTTCAAGTTGACGCAGCGGTTGGTGATGCCACTGTTCAGCCAGCTGTTATTGCTAGTTCTACAAATTTAGCAGATGCAAAAATTGCATATGTAAATACAGATAGTATCAACGAACATTACGATTATATTTCTGATTTTACCAAAATAATTCGTAATAAAAAAGCGACTTTAGAAGCTCAGATGCAAAGCATGACGGCTAAATTTCAACAGGAATATGATGCGTTTCAACAATCAGCACAAGCAGGTGTGGCACCTCAATCCGAATTACAAAAGCAACAAGCCAGTTTAGAGAGACAACAACAAGAATTAGCAAATAAGGAATTACAAATGCAAAATTTAGGAGTTGAATTAGAAGAAAAAAATTATGAATTAAATAAAAGTGTAAAGGATTATTTACAGAAAATTAATAACGGTAGATTTGATTATATTTTATCTTATTCTGATTTAGTTCCTACAATTCTTTTAACTAATCCTAAATTGGATATTACAAAAGAAGTGTTAACAGGAATCAACGCAGAGTACAAAAATTCTAAAAAGAAAAAATAATAAAATTTTCGAGTATGAAAAACGTAAATCAAAATGAAGAAGAAAAAAATGCATTACTTAGTAAGATAATGTATGTGCATCAGTTTCATGAAACTTTTAAAATTGGGAATGCAGATACTCCTACATTGATTGATGAACGTGATTATACATTACGCTATAATTTAATTAAAGAAGAAAATGACGAATATTTAGATGCATGTAAAAATGGAGATATTGTTGAAATTGCAGATGCATTGGGCGATCAGTTATATATCTTATTTGGAACTATTTTAAAACATGGTTTACAGTATAAAATAGAAGAAGTGTTTAATGAAATTCAACGTAGTAACATGAGTAAATTAGACGAGAAAGGACAGCCTATTTTCAGAGAAGATGGTAAAATATTAAAAAGTAATTTGTATTTCCGCCCTAATATTAAAGATATTTTAGAGAAGTAATTAATGATTATATTGTATAAATAATCCCCTCTAAATACCTTTTGTTTTTCTTTATATAAAATACCTCAAAGCCGTTTTTCTCAAAAACGGCTTTGTATTTTGGGTTTAAATAAATACAGTAAATTTTTCTTGGATTAGATTTTACACTCATTTTAATATTTTCAATTACTTTTTGCATAACCTCTTCTCCAAAAGGATTAAAAAAATAAAATACAGATGCATTATCCGGTATTTTATACTTTGTAGCGTCTTCAAATAAAAAATCAATACGACTTTCAGGATTTTTCTTTTTATAGATTGCCTTATTTTGATTGGCATCATCTATCAATTCTTTGGCTATGTCCACGCCAACTAATTTCGTAAAACCACATTGTTCTGCTACAAATATTGCTCTGCCTTTACCGCAGCCGTAATCAATGAATGGAAAATGTCTTACTTTTAATGGTATTTTCTCGAAAATAGAAAATAAAATATAGTAACTCGCACCCTGATAATGGTGGTTTTGATCTGAGTTTTCTCCAGCAAGAGTTAATTTATCAAGATTTACAATGCTATGAGTATTTATTTCCAATTGTTTTTCATATTTCCCTTCATAGCTTAGCAGCTTAAAGGTATTAACCAAACCTCTATAATAAAGCGATCGAATAAAATAATAGATATATTGGAAAAATTTCATGTTGGCAAATTTAATGTTTAGTTTAAGGTTTAACCGCAAAGTCGCAAAGTTTTTCGCAAAAGACTTTGCTGATAATATGTGTGCAGATTTCTATAAGTCTATCATACTTTGGTAATAGTGCGGCTGGCTTTTGGCAATTTCGTGTGAACCACCATTCGGGGAAGATTCTGTGGTGCAAATGGGGGTTGGCGAATTGCCTTGACTTTTTGTTTCTTTAAGTTTATCCTGAGCGAAGTCGAAGGGTCAAGGAAAAATAAGATGGTAAATTTTAAGACTAAATTTATTGTGCTTTTGCGGTTAATCCTAAAAATATGTACCTTCATACACACAAATAGTACTTATGCAAATTGATTTAGAAGCAGAAAAAAAAGAGATATTAAATCGTTATAAAAATTTAATTAAAGCCTGTAAACGTCGTTTAGAAAAAGGCGATAAAGAAATTATTCGCAAAGCGTTTGAAGTTTCGGTGGAAGCTCATAAGGAGATGCGCCGTAAATCAGGTGAACCATACATTTACCATCCTATTGCAGTGGCGCAAATTTGTGCTGAAGAAATAGGATTAGGGACAACCGCCATTGTTTGTGCTTTATTACATGATACAGTAGAAGATACAGACATTACTTTGGATGATATCAAAGGAATGTTTGGTGAAAAAGTGTCTCAAATTATTGATGGTTTAACAAAAATTTCGGGTGTATTTGATCATACATCATCTATACAAGCAGAAAACTTTAGAAAAATGTTACTGACTTTGTCGGAAGACGTAAGAGTTATTTTAATAAAGTTGGCTGATAGATTGCACAATATGCGTACGCTTGATCACATGAAACGTGATAAGCAAATGAAAATTGCAGGAGAAACATTGTATTTGTACGCACCATTAGCTCACCGTTTAGGTTTAAATGCGATTAAATCTGAATTGGAAGATTTAGGCTTGAAATATACCAACGAAGATTGGTATAAAGACATTACACAAAAGCTCGAAGAAACAGAGCCTATGCGTAAAAAGTTTATTAAAAATTTCATCGATCCCTTAAATGACATTTTAAAAGAACAGGGGTTTAAATTCAAAATTTTCGGTCGACCAAAATCTATTTATTCTATCTATAATAAAATAAAAAACAAAGGTGTTCCATTCGAAGAAATTTATGATTTATTTGCTATTCGAATAGTCATTGATACACCAATGGATAAAGAGAAAGCAGATTGTTGGAAAATTTATTCTATTATCACTGATTTTTATCACCCAAATCCGGACAGGTTAAGAGATTGGATCTCTACACCCAAATCTAATGGATATGAAAGTTTACATACAACGGTTATGGGACCTGAAGGTAAGTGGGTTGAAGTACAAATCCGTACAGTACGTATGGATGAACTAGCTGAAATGGGTTATGCGGCTCATTGGAAATATAAAGATGCTGCTGCTGAAAAAGAAAGTAATTTAGAGAACTGGTTACGTCGTATCCGTGAGATGTTGGATAATCCGGATCCGAATGCTTTAGAATTTATTGACGATGTTAAATTA
>JAEUTR010000527.1 GCA_016787365.1 Bacteroidia bacterium | reverse complement strand
CCAAGAGGAATTATTGGATAATAAAAACTCTACCATGTTTGCAATATCCTCAGGATTTCCAATACGTTTTAATGGATGACGATTATTACTAGCTTCTAATTTTTCCGGAGTATTAATTAATTTGTCTGCCATCGGCGTATTGGTTAATGATGGAGCTATACAATTTACTCTAATTTTTGGCGAAAATTCTGCAGCTAAAGCTTTTGTTAATCCTTCAATAGCTCCTTTGCTAATTGAGACAGATGAATGGAATGACATGCCAGTTTGAACAGCCACAGAACTGAATAATACAATAGAGGCATTTTTTGACAATTGAAGATTTGGAGTGTAGGTTTGAATACATCTAATAGCTCCCAGTACATTTAATTCAAAATCATTTTTAAAATCTTGTTGCTTAAGTGTTCTGAAGGGTTTTAAATTAATTGACCCGGGACAATACACTAAACCATCAATTGCACCTTCTAGTTTTGGTAGTTCATCTTCTGATAAAATATTGTGTTGGTAATAATTACTAAAAGAAGTATCAGGTAAATTTCTTGAAATAGAAACAACGGATTCTCCTTTTTCGGTAAGACTATTAGCTAATGACTTCCCAATTCCAGAGGATGCACCAATTATAAGTGTTGTTTTCATTATAAACTAAAACAATTCAAAGTCTATAATGTTTAAAATAAGTTTAATCTATTACTATTTTGTTGGTTGTAATTTGCCCATTGACGTTCATGGATAGAAAGTAAATACCTTTGCTTAAATCGGAAACGGGTATTTCTATCTGATTATAACCGGAATTATAGTTTTGAGAGGATAATTTTTTCACAGATTTACCCAATACATCATATATAATAATTTCGATATTTTTATTATCAGTTAAATCAAAATTTAAAAATACTTTTTCATTAGCAGGATTTGGATATAGTGAAAGATTAGATATTGCTGCATTATTGTTTTTTATACTTGTAGTTGTACTCAGGTTAATGTCATCAATATAAAAATTGTTTGAAGAACCGGACTCTGTTACAAGTCTTAATCTAAATAAAATATTAGTCGCAGATGATAATGAGCTAATTGAAATAACTTCCTGATTAAATTGAGATGGAGTTGGGTAAAAACCTCCATCCATAACACCACTAACACCTGCTGTAGTGGAGCGTATATTTCTCACAAGTTTCGGAGTCCAGCTTACCCCACAATTAGTTGAAAAATAAACACTAAAAGCGTCATATGAAGTGGTAGTTGTATTCCTTTCTGCACCCGCCCATTTTAAAGTTAGTGCTAGATTAGGCATCGCACTAAAATTATATGTTGGAGAATATAAATCAATAGAAGAAGACGGATTTACATCTTCGGAAACATAAGCACTTTTACTTCCCGAAGCTGCGCTTAAATTTGTTTGTTGCCAGGTTATACCGGAACCAGAAAGATTTTTAACAGACCAAGTTGCATTAGGTAGAGTAGAAGTTTCAAAACCTTCAATTAAAGATGTAGAAATAGGACTTGGTAATACGGTTATATAACCAATTTTTATTGCAGGATTTGAACTGCCAATTGTGTTGCTTGAAACTAATTGAACAGAGTATGTTCCGGGGCTATTATACGTAACGGTTGGATTTTGAACGCTAGAAATATTTGGAGTTCCTCCTTCAAATTCCCATGCCCAGCTATCAGGAATACCAACATTACTTTGGTCGGTAAAGGTAATTGTTTGTCCAACACAAATCATTTGTTTGTCTGATTTAAAAAGAGCAGTAGGAGGACATTGCGCTAAAGGGTTAATACCCGTGGCTATAAGGTTAGAAGTTGTACTTAAATTATTTCTTCCCGAAGCAGTTGCATCCAAAGCATCAGTCATTCGAATAACTTGCTCATTGGTAAACATACGGCTGCAGTAAGAATAATCCATGTAATTTTGATAGTTTTCTGAAATACCGGGATTACAAATCTGTGAGCTTAGTTCTGTTGAACAACTTACAAATCCCATTGTTTCTGGAGTGTCTATAACATCATCATCTCCGCAAGCCACACCAGGATTATTTGTATTTCCCCAGGTATGTTGTAAATTTAACCAGTGTCCAACCTCATGTGTGATAGCTCTTGATTGATTAACATTTGACGTTCCTATACTGCCTACATAACTATGTAATATAAGGATAGCATCCATAGGAGATCCTGTAGATAAACTTCCTGGATAGTAGGCGTATCCGGCAGCTCCACTCTCTATTGATTTTACAACATAAAAATTTAGATATTGTGTTGGGTCCCATGTGTAAGTGTAATCAGGAAAATTCCCTTCCCAACTTAATGTTTTAGTATCATAAAAACGATCAATGCCATTGGTACAATTTCCGTTTGGATCTGTTTTTGCCAAAGCAAAAGTAATGTGAGCATTGCCAATGATGTTTTTAAAAGGAGGAATGACAACAGAGGTATCTGCATTTTGAGAATTAAAATCTCTGTTTAAAATCGCTATTTGATTTTCTATTTGAGCATCACTGATATTTTCCGCACCATTTACATGAAGAACATGAAATACCACAGGTATGGTATAATTTGTTATAGCAGGGTTTAGAACTCGATTGTTTTTATTTTTGTGTTTAGTATTAAAATTTGCCTGAAAAGCATCATATTGTTTTTTTAATTCAGGATGTAATTTAAAGTTCCTTTCCATCATTTCAATAGAATGACACCATGTTTTTGAAACTGACTGTAATTCCTGAGAAAATGATAGATTGATAATAAAAGAAATAAGAATTGAGGTAAAAAATATTTTGCGCATAGTTCGTGTAATTAAAGAATATCTAAATTAATGTAAATAAAACAGTTTTCCAAGATTGTTGTTTAAAATAGAATTGTTAAATCAATAAATATTATCTTATGTTTATAACCGTAAAAATGAATGTATGACAATTGATTTAAGAAGCGATACAGTTACAGTACCTACTAAGGCTATGATGGAAGCCATGTTCTCTGCACCGGTTGGGGATGATGTATTTAATGAAGATCCAACAATTATCGCGTTGGAAGAAAAAGCATCTAAACTTTTCCACAAAGAAGCGGCTTTATTTTGTCCAAGCGGAACAATGACTAACCAAATTGCTATTAAGTGTCATACACGACCGGGCGATGAATTAATTTGTGATATTAATTCTCATATTTATAATTACGAAGGTGGTGGAATAGCCTCTAATTCAGGTGTTCAAGCAAAATTATTACAAGGAGACAGAGGCAGAATTACGGCTAAACAAATTGAAGATAGTATTAATTCAGATTATGATTGGTTAGCTCACACATCATTAATATGTCTAGAAAATACTGTAAACAGGGCAGGAGGGAGTTTTTATGATTTGGATACAATTAAGTCTATCAAACAATTGTGTGAACAAAAACAATTGCCGTTACATCTAGATGGCGCCCGTATTTTTAATGCTATTATCGAAAATAATTATTCCGCTTCTGATATAGGTATTCAGTTCGACTCCATTTCTATCTGTTTGTCAAAAGGCCTTGGAGCTCCG
>JAEUTR010000488.1 GCA_016787365.1 Bacteroidia bacterium | reverse complement strand
TAATTTAGGTGCAGATCAAAAATTTATTCGAAATATTTTCATGCAGGAAGGTTTTTTAATTACATCGGTTGGTGCTTTAAGTGGTTTAGTAATTGGACTCATCATCTGTCTATTACAACAACACTTTCATTTAGTAGAATTTGATAAACAAAGTATTGTACCTTACTATCTCATTGAGTTACAATTAAAGGATTTTATCTGGATATTAACCGTTGTAATGGTTATAGGCTTTTTAGCAGCCATTTACCCGGTAAGAGTTTTTACAAAAAACGATTTGGTACACCTGCAAGATTAAACCCCTTTTACTTCCTCGCCTTCTTTATTAGCAACTAATCTCACGCCATCTTCATGAAGCGTTACTTTACGTTGGCGATACAAAACACCTATTGATTTTTTAAACGTTGACTTACTCATATCAAATCTTCGTTCTATTAAGTCGGGAGAGCTTTTATCTGTTAACTCTAAATATCCTTCATGTGTATTTAAATATTCAAGTATCTTTTCGGTAGAAGAAAGTACATGTTTAAATCCAAGATTTTGAAGGCTCAAATCAATTAAATTTCCTTCTCTGATTAATTTAATATAACCTTTGGTTTGATTACCAACTGCTAAATCTGTAAAGACATCATTATGATATATTAAGCCTTTATGCATTTCATTAATCACACACGTAAAGCCTAAATCTGTTTCATTATAAACTAATAAATCTACTTCTTCTCCCTGCTCTACCCGCAAAACTTCATTGCTAATAAATTTGTTTATTTTGCTAGAAGCTACAATACGCTCGGTTAATTCATCAATATAAATATATACTACATAGCTTTGTCCTTCAATCATTTTTTGTTTTTGCTCCTTAAAAGGCACAAATAAATCTTTTTCCAAACCCCAGTCTAAAAACGCTCCAACTTTGGATACTTCCGAAACATTTAAAAAAGCAAAATGATTGACTTCAACATATGGCTTTAATCTGGTAGCAATTAATCGGTCTTCTGAATCTCTATAAATAAAAACTTCTATTTCATCCCCTACTTTAAAATCAGGTTCTATAAATTTATTAGGCAGTAACACAACCTCATTTTCGTCATCTCCTAAAAACATTCCGGGAGGAGTTTGTCTTAAAATAGTTAATTTGTTTGTTTGGCCTAATCTTATCATTTATCAAATTTTTCGCAAAGATACAATATTAACAATCAATTTTATTTTAAATTAAACTTCTTAAGTCATTCCCTAACCCAAACACTAGTTTTACTCGTTTTAAAAATATAAAATTTGTTCCAGAATACTTGTTTTTTTATATTTATACGTTAAACATTTATCAAAAAAATCAAATAGCCATTATATTCTGTAAAAAAATAGAAATTTTATAAAAACATTATGGCAATCAAATAACATATTCTCTATTGTATGAAAAAAATATTCTCATTAATTTTACTAACAGGCTGGTTCTCAAATTATTTCGGACAAATAACAACAACAGTAAATCCTACAATAGCTCAAATGCAAGCTTTATTACAAGGTAATGGCGTTGTGGTTTCAGGATTAACAATAACTTGTCCTGCTGGTGCTTTTGCTACATTTAGCAATGGAAATGCAGCTTTGGGAGGCTTAAGTTCAGGGATTTTATTAACTACAGGGAGTGCCTCATTTGTAGCTGGGCCACCAAGCGCAATAACCACCGTAGATAACTCAAGTTCCGGCGGTGGTGGTTCTGCTTTGGGAGATGCTCTATCTGGTGGAACCACATTCGACGGATGTTATATCAATTTTTTAATTACTCCTAATTGCAGTACTTTAAGCATCAGCTATGTATTTGCCTCCGAAGAATACCCTGAATTTGTTGGTACTGGTGTAAATGATGTGTTTGGCTTTGTTATTAGTGGACAAAACCCTTCAGGTCCAGTATATAATAATAAAAATATTGCTTTGGTTCCTAATACAACTACTCCCGTTTCTATTGATAATGTTAACGCTGGATTAAATTCTGCATATTACGTTGCCAATCCTACCGGTTTAATTTATGATGGGAGAACGACAGTACTTAGTGCTTCTACTTCTGTTGTTCCATGCCAAACTTATACAATGACCATAGGGGTTTGGGATGATGGAGATCCGTTTGTAGATTCAGGCGTATTTTTAGATGTAAATGGATTATCCTGTTTAGGAAACCCTACAATTACAGCTGTAGCAAATCCTTCCACTATATGTGGAGCTCAAACCATAACACTTACTACCGGTGGTGGTATAGCCAGTGGAACATACACTTGGGCTGCCCCTGCGAGTGGAGGTTTAGTTTCAACTAATGGACAAACCGTTACGGCAAATCCAACAGCCGCTACAACTTATTCTGTTTTATACTCTGATGTAAATACCTGTCCGGGAGTTCCCTTAGTAACAACAACAACTGTTTCTTTTACACCTCCTCCTGCTCTTCCTGTAAGTCAAAGTCCTTCAGGATCAATATGCTCAGGGCAAAGTGTAACCTTAACAGCCAATGGAGGTGCAGGAACATACTCTTGGTCACCGAGTTCAAATTTAAGTACAACTTCTAATTCCGTAACAGTGTCTACACCATCTGTCACCACAACATATACAGTCACTAAAACTGTAGGAGCTTGTGTTAGTTCAACTGTAATTACCGTTAATGTAAATGCGTCTTCCTCGGTTTCCATAACTCCACCTTCTTCATCAATTTGTTCAGGGCAAAGTATTAATCTAACAGCTAGTGGTGCGGGGCCATTTGTGTGGACCGCAAG
>JAEUTR010000486.1 GCA_016787365.1 Bacteroidia bacterium | reverse complement strand
TTTTCAAGCGTTTTATCCAGATATACAATTTTACCAACAGGTAATTTTAAAATCACATTCACATCCTGCATTCTAAATTTATCTGCATTATTTACTTTAAATAAGTTATCAAATTCAATAGTACTATCCGCCTGAAATAACTGATACGAAATATTTTTTGCCCGTTCTGTAGCTGTTCGTTTATCTGAACCTTTTGCTTCTTTTACAACTACAAGGGTAATTTTATCCGTTTGAGATTTTATAATATTTAATTGAGCATGACCTAATAAATATTTCAATCCATTATTACTGCCAATCATATAATCATTATTTCTTCTGGAAGATCTATAGTTTCTTTCTCCTTCTTCGTCTTCATCGCTTGAATTTATCTCTTGTAAATTAACCGGAGTTTCATGCATTTTTAAATACAGCGTATTATAAGGCATCACTTCAATATTTTCTCTCACTTTTGATGTTTTATTGAAATCGCTACCGGTTTTAATTCCTAGTGTAAGCAATAAGAAAAAGCCTATTACCCAAATAATACCAGCGGTTAAGTTAACCCAACGATTACTGTATCTTATCTTAAATAAAATTTTAATTCCTCCATAAATCATCATGATAATTGGTGTTCCAATAAAAATAGCTATTCCTATTAGCCCTAAATAGAAGTCTTTTCCATCCAGTAATAATAAATCAATCCATTCTTTAATTTCAGTATTATTAGTTAAAAAAGACATTCCAAATACTGAACTGAATAAGCCTAAAAAGAAGATTACTCCAAAAATAACCATTAACACTCCAAGTATTTTTAATAATACTTTTCCTACATTTAGTAAAACATCCCCAATAAAATCAACTGTTTTTTCAACTGCATTTCTTGGTACGTCCTTGTTATTAGCTGCCATATTTTTAAAATCATCTCCGTATTTTTCCATACGTTTCTTTAATTGCTCCGCTTCTTCTTTTACCGCTTTAGAGATATTATTAATATCTGCTCTTTCGCCTTTCATGGCTAATTTTTCGGCAGTAGTTTTAGCTTCTGGTATTGCTATCCATAAAATCAGGTATAATAAAAATCCAGTGCCTGCAAAAAAGAACATTAATAATAATGCTATTCGTAACCAAACCGCATCCACATCAAAATAATTTCCTATCCCTGAACATACTCCTCCTAGCACTTTACTATCGCCGTCACGGTACAAACGTTTTTTTATAGGTTCGTGGTATTCATCCGATGATGATTTCTGATCAGATCCTGAAGTATTATTTTCTGAAGAGTCACCTGCAAACTCCTCAGGTTTACCCATACTTTCCATCACAAAATCAACATCACTCATTAATACCACTTGTTTTATTGGACTGGTTTTACTTTGCAACATTTCTGCTATACGGGCTTCAATATCACTCATAATTTCACTACCACCTTCGGCATTACTAAAATAGCCTCTGATAGTAGTTAAATACTTACTTAATTTTTCATAAGCATCTTCTTCGATATGAAAAATAATGCCGCTTATATTTATGGTTACTGTCTTATTCATTTTATTTCGTTTTAATATTTTTAAACTACTTATTAATGTTTTTATTTAGTGTTTAGTATTGTTGTATTTACGGCGTTTACCAATTCATTCCAGGATACCTGAAGTTCGTTAAGATAAGTTTGTCCTATTTCGGTTAAAAAATAATATTTACGGGGTGGACCTGATGTGCTTTCTTCCCATCTGTAAGAAAGTAATCCTGTATTTTTTAATCGTGTTAAGAGCGGGTAAAGCGTTCCTTCAACTACCACTAACTTTGTTTCTTTCAGTTTATCAATAATTTCGGTTGGATAAGCCTCACCTTGAGAAAGAATAGAAAGTATGCATAGCTCCAGAACACCTTTGCGCATTTGAGCTTTAGCGTTTTCTGAATTTACCATAATTAAATTGTTTTAAAATTAAATACTACACTATAAGCATTATTAGCTTTTAAATTATTAAGTTTTAGTTTCATAAACTGGCTCTCAATAGACTTTTTTAGTGTTTCATTATGTGTGTTTGCAATTACCAAATTTACCTGACCAGTTTCATTAACAGTAAACACTACATTTACTTTTTCTTCATGATTAAAATTTAATATGAAGCCCGGAAATTTGATATATTCTTTTATTGTTTTAGAGGCATCTGCAATCAAAACTGTTTTTGGAGTTTCATCATTTTTTGCATTTACATTAAAACTTAACATAATTCCTGTTACGATAAGAATCATTGATTTTTTTAATAATGTTTTCATTTTGAGTATTTTTAATTATTTATTATTTTAAACTGAGTTCTCATTATCCTTTATATTAACTTCTGAAATCGCGTTTTTAAGAAATCAAATATTCAGGTTCCTAATTCATGCTTAATCTGCAG
>JAEUTR010000386.1 GCA_016787365.1 Bacteroidia bacterium | reverse complement strand
CGTTTAAACTCATTGTAAATTGTACGCCTTTGGGTATGTACCCAAAAGTAGAGGCTTGTCCCGAAATTCCTTTTGAATTTATAACAAGTGAGCATTTGTTGTACGATTTAATTTATAATCCAGAAGAAACGTTGTTTTTACAAAAAGGAAAATCTCAAAATGCCGTTACAATTAATGGTTTAAATATGTTGAAACTACAAGCTGATAAAGCTTGGGAGATTTGGCATTTGTGAATTGGAACCAAAGTCTTATAGACATCAATTAAACTTGCATGTCAACATCGCAATATCATCAATAAAAGGCATTTCTCCTTTAAATTCTTCTAAATAATAAAGCATGGCTTTATTTATAAATTCACAATTAGAATTTTTATTATTGATTAAGATATTTTTTATTTCATCAACAGAAATGTTATCGTCGTGGCTATTAACTGTATCAGTTAATCCATCAGTATAAGCAAATAAAATAGATTGAGGGGAAACCAACAAGGCTTCGGTTTCTAATGATTGTAAAGGATTACTAATACCTAATAAGGTACATCCTTTGTCTAATTCAATAGCCTGATTGTTATTTAATAAAATAGGAGCATTGTGTCCGGCATTGATATAGGATAGTTTATGTGTGCCTATATTATATTTGGCAATAAACAAAGAAATAAATTTTTCGTTTTTAGCGTTGTCGCAAATTAATTGGTTTAAGTCGATAACAATTTCGGTTAAATTTTGAGTGTATTTCAATAACACCCTTAAGGCTGCCTGTAAATTACTCATCAATAATGCCGCAGCAACTCCTTTTCCTGAAACATCCGCTAAACAAAATACGAGTTCTACTTCGTTAATCCATATCACATCATAGTAATCGCCACCAACTTGTTGATGGGGTAAATACAAAGCGTTCATCTCTAATTCTTCAATATTAGGAAGAGCAGAGGGGAACAACAATTTCTGCATATTTTGCGCCAATTCTAATTCTTTTTGAATGGCAGCTTTTTGTATAGATGTTTTATATAGTTTTTTATTTTCAATAGCCACTACCATCACATTGGTTAACGTTTGAATAAACGGTAGATGTTTGATGGCAGAACTCATTTCGATTCTTCGTTCATCCAAATCGCCCAATAACACAAAAGCCAAGGGTGTTTGCTTATGATATACAGGAATTACAATTTCAAATTTCTGACTTAAATTCCCTTTCGAATATGAAATGGTTTCAATTTCCTTAATGTCTAGTAATTCGGGCTCAAAAACCAAGTGATTATAATCTTTATCAACTCCGTATTTTAAAATACAGGTCCATTCAGTTGTAAAACTAAATAACACTAGCTTGCCAACTTTTAATCTGTTTTCTAAAATTTCCTGATAAATATCAAGTAACTGAGCAGTGGTGAGATTATTATTAATAGCCTTTGTCATTTCTAACAAAGAATTTAGTTTCACATCTTTAACGGAGTTGGAAGTTGGTCGTGTATTTTTTTTAGAAGTAGCCAATATTATTTATCGTACAATTTATGTATTAAGGAAGGTAATTGTTTAACTGCAAATACTTCACGCATTTTAGTTCTGGCATCTGCAGCAGGTGTTCCAAAAAATATTTTCCCTGTAGGGACATTCTCTGCAACACCACTTTGTGCTTGTATAACGGCACCATCGCCAATGGTAATATCACTTGATACTCCTACTTGTCCCCACATAGTCACATTGTTCCCTATATTACAACAACCTGCAATGGCTACATTAGCGGCAAACAAGCACATTTCTCCAATCACTACATCATGTGCTACATGTACTAAATTATCTATAATTGTTCCTTTACCAATAATTGTATCAGATGTAACTCCTTTGTCAAATGTACAGTTCGCTCCAATCTGTACATTATCTTTTATAATAACATTACCGCAGGTTTGTAGTTGTTCAAAATGTGTTTTGCGGTTTTTAAAATAAAAAGCATCAGAGCCAATAATGGTTCCTGCGTGTATAATGACATTATTTCCAATTTGGCAATTATCATAAATAACAACATTGGGATGCAAGATACAGTTATCTCCAATTGTTACATGGTTACCAATAAAACAACCCGGCATTATAATCGTATTTTTTCCAATAGTTGCTGATGGACTTATAGGTTGTGATGAATAATGTTTGGGTTGAAAATGTTGCGTTAACTCATTAAAAGCAGTAAAAGGTTCGTTATGTATAATTAATGCTTTTCCTTCCGGGCAAGCAACTCCTTTATTAATAATAATAGTTGTTGCTGCAGAGTTTAAGGCTTTATCGTAATATTTTGGATGATCTACAAAAACCACATCGCCTTTAATTACGCGATGTATTTCGTTAAAGCCAGTAATAAGATGAGTATCATTTCCAACGTAAGTTGCTCCAATAATGGCAGCAATATCTTTAAGGCTTGTTGGATTAATTTGCATACGTTACAAATATACTTTTAATGAGGTACAATGGCGTATTAATTCACTCTTAATTTTTGTCCGATTTTAAGATAATAGCGTTTATCGGTATTGTTTAAAACGCATAATTCTTTCATTGATAAGCCATATCGCTTAGCAACTTCATACCAAGTATCACCTCTTTCAATTGTATGAAGGGTAGCATTGCTTGGATAGGCACAAATCCCATAACGAGATTTTTTAATGACAATAGAATCATTGTACGTTTTGTTTTCAATAAAAGAAATAATAGATGCAGGATTTAATGCCTGTCCTTTAAAACGCACTTCAAAATGTAAATGAGGACCACTACTTCTACCTGTATTTCCTCCTAACCCAATAAGTTGTCCTGCTAAAACAATTTGTCCAGGTTTTACTTTTATTTTTGATAAGTGAGCATAAACAGTTTCTAGCCCATTATAATGCCTTATAATAACTACATTACCATACGCACCTTTTAAATGAGCAATACGAACCATACCATCAAAAGCAGCAACAACAGGAT
>JAEUTR010000380.1 GCA_016787365.1 Bacteroidia bacterium | reverse complement strand
GTGGATGAATTTAAAATAGATTATGAAGAGTTTATGCCTGATATGAAACGTAAAAACAATAATATCAGAACACAGGGATTGTTTAGAAAATCAGATCCGGTAAAGTTTAATTTTATTGGAAAATTAGACAACCCAAATTATACCCAAATAAATTACATGCCTATTTTGGGTTATAACCATTACAATAAATGGATGTTGGGTTGTGCGTTTTATAATTACACGTTTTTGCAACGCAAGGCCGAAATAACCTTTGCACCAATGTATGCCTTTGGAAGTAAAACCCCTGTTGGATATGCCGATGTAACCACAAACTTTACCCAAAACAATGATGTGTTTCAGCAAATTACCCTTACGGCAAAAGCCAAATCATTTGCTTACGATTATGTAGACACTAGATACTTTAATGACAACAACAGTACCCATATAAACTCCTTTAATTTAAATTATTATAAAGTATCCGGAACCCTTGATTTTGAGATTAAAAAACGCCGGGCACGAAGCAAATTAACGCAGCATATTGGCTATACAAGTAATTTTTTATTTACAGATAATCAAACGGTTAATATTGATTTGGTAGATTCGTCACGCTCAACCATTGGTTTTAAAAACACGCCCAACATCGTTAATAATTTTTATTACACATTAAAAAACACCAGAATCATTAATCCGTTTGATGTTGCGTTTAATTTTCAGCATAACGATCAGTTTGGAAAAGCCAGCGCCACTTTAAATTATTCGGTAAGTTTTAAAAACAAAAACAGTTTGGATATCCGGTTATTTGCCGGAGCATTTGTGTTTCAGCAAGAAAACATCAAACAGGATTACCGGTTTAGGATGAGTGGATTTAACGGCTACCAGGATTATTTATTTGACTATAATTACGTTGGAAGAAACGAAATTAACGGAGTAGGCTTTGCGCAAATGGTTGAAAATGATGGTGCCTTTAAAGTGTGGACTCCATTGGGGCAAACCTCAAAATGGTTAGTGGCCCTTAATATCAAATCGCCAAAAGTGGGTAAACTACCTTTAAAACTATATGCAGATATAGGTGCAAGTGAGTTTAATGAAAGCCTGTATAAGGATAAATTTTTATACGCGGTTGGTTTAGACATATGTTTATGGAAAAATATTTTCGAAATATATGTTCCCTTTACCTACAGCAAGGATATAAAATCAGCTTTAGAAGCCAATAATAAAGCAGGATTTTTTGATACCATTCGATTTACATTAAATTTGCATAACATCAACCCACGTCATTTAATAACCAATAGCTTTTTATAATGCAGGCCGGTAAAAAAATATACTTTGCTTCTGATTTTCACCTGGGAGTACCAACTTTTGAATTGAGTTTAGCCCGCGAAAAAAAAGTAGTGCGTTGGTTAGATTCCATAAAAAGTACAGCAGCAGAAATTTATTTGGTAGGAGATATTTTTGATTTTTGGTGGGAGTATAAATACACCATTCCAAAAGGGCAAACCCGTTTGCTGGGCAAAATAGCAGAACTAACCGATAGCGGAATTCCCGTTCATTTTTTTACAGGAAACCACGATTTATGGATGCGCGATTATTTTGTGCAGGAACTGGGTGTAGCCGTGCACCATGCACCCATAAAAAAAACGTACAATACTAAATCTTTTGTAATAGGTCATGGCGATGGTTTAGGCCCCGGCGACGGCTGGTATAAATTTTTAAAAAAATGCTTTACCAATCCTTTTTTAATATGGTGTTTTAAAACCCTGCATCCCAATATTGGGTTTTGGATAGCGCGCCGATCAAGCAAACGCAGCCGCATAAATACCGGAGACTCTGATAAAGAATTTTTGGGTGATGATAAAGAATGGCTATTAACGTATTGCAAAGAAAAAATAAAAAAAGAACATACCGATTTTTTTGTATTTGGTCACCGCCATTTACCTTTAGATTTAAAAGTATCCGATACCTCGCGCTACATTAACCTTGGTGAATGGATAAACTATTGCACCTACGCCCAATTTGATGGCGAAACACTTGAGCTCAAAAAGTTTGAAGGGTGATAAAGGTTTAAACACAAATCTAATTCTGAGAATTTATTAATTTGAGTATAAAGAATACATAAAGTAAAATCATTGAAAGTTAAAATATATATACAATTACTTATACTGTTTTTGTTTTATAGAGTGGGGGATAAGCTCTATGCACAAACTTATCCGGTTACCATAACTACTCAGTTAACGCCACCTTTTACAGGGTATCTTCCCGATTATTCGGCAGCAGGAATGGAAAAATTAAGAGTGTTGTTATTATTTAATGATTTCACTAAACCTGCTTACAACATTAAACTAAAAATTAAAATAAGTGGGCAAGGCATCAATATTGAAAGTAAATCATATTATTTCGAAGGACCTTATACTATAGAACCAGGAGTTCCTTTGCAAATTAGTGGGAGTGATTTAGGTGCTTTATTAAATAGTAATAATCTTGATTTTAGTGGAATCAGTCAATCGCAATATGAACAACGAAAAGTATTACCCGAAGGATTTTATAGCGTATGTATTACGGCATATGACTATAATAACCCAAACAATATTAAAGTAAGTAACGAAAGCTGCGCATATGGAATGATGATTTTGAGTGACCCACCTTATTTAAATTTACCGGGTTGCGGCGCTTCACTAAATATTATTAATCCCCAACAAATAACGTTTAACTGGACTCCTATAAATATGGCAAGCCCTAATAGTGCTAACCAAACAGATTACGTACTGGAGTTATTTGAAGTACGACCAGCAGGCCAAAATCCAAACAATATTGTCCAAACACTACCTCCTATTTTTACTGAAACTCTAACGACTACCACATTTAACTATGGAATAACCGAGTCTCCATTAATTATGGGAATGGAATATGTTTGGCGGGTAAGAGCTGTTGATCAAAGTGGTAGAGATTTATTTAAAAATCAGGGATATAGTCAAATATGTACGTTTACTTGGGGCAGCCAGTATACAGGTGCAAATCTTAATATTAATTTAGCAGGTGTGCCGGTTACTCATCGTCAGATAAAATGTACATGGGATAGTTTAAATGTTTATGATAATTACAAATTGGAATTTAAAAAAGTAGGAGGAACTAACAATTGGTTTCCACTTAGTACAACTAATTCCAGAGCCAAAATCACAAGTCTTGAACCTAATACGGATTATAATGTCCATGTGAGCGGACAATTACCGGATGGTAGTTGGGGGCCTCAAAGTAACGAAATAACTATTCATACACCGGCAGCACCTGTATATAATTGTGGAGATATGCCAATGCCATTGAACGCTCAAAACTTTAAACCACTAATTCAGGCAGGTAATTTTCAAATTTGGGATATAGGTCAATTTGAAGTACTGGTAACAAGTTTGGAAAATTTTCAGAGTCCAACAGGACAATATAGTGGCAAAGGAAATGTGATGATGGGATTTGCAGGAGGTGCTAGTTTCCCTGTAACATTTACTAATGTTACAGTAAGCAGCGATATGATGGTAGTGGCTGGCCGAATGGATGTTCGCGGTCGTGGTATTGATAATTGGTTAAGTCAGCAAAATGTGGGAAGCCAATATGTATATGATGATTCTTATGTATTTAATGGATGTATTGATAGTGTATTTGTAAATAGCAACAATCAAATATCAATTGTAGATTGTAACGGAAATATAACTACTATTCCCGGTAGTTACGACGGAGGAATATTAATACAGGATGCGAACGGAAATCAATGGATTGTAAACAGTGATGGAACCGTAACACCTGTTGGCGGTACAACATTGCCGTTGACAGCTATTCCTCTTACAGCAGATGAATTGGATATATTGAAAAAAGCTTTAGGTATTATTAAAAATCAATACTCAAACAGTATTGTTAATGCTTTAAAACAGCAAATGCAGACAAAGTCTCAGGATTTGGATAGTTATATAAATACGCAATTTCAGCCATATAATGTTGGAGCATCAGGAAGTACAACTACAGACGTGGAGTATATGGGATTTGTGTATGATAATACATTAACAGGACAAGGAGTTCAAAAAAATAAAGATTATAAACAAAAAGAGTTTGAATATAATGCCGCACGTATTTTAAATGTGTTTTCAAGAGAAGAAAATACTACTGCGGAATACAACTTTATAGGTAAATATTTAACAGTAGGCACTAAAGCGTATAAGACATTTGTTGCCGAAGAAAAAGCTAAAAATAGAACCCATAATGATATAGCCTCAGATGTTGCCCAATTGGGAATAAAACCATTAGGCGAAGCAGCAGCTAAACGTAAAATGAAATTTGACTAACGCATATGAAACCAAAAAAATGTCTCATATATAACATTCTTTTATTGCTTTGCCTTATTAACATTAAAGCAAACGCATTATCCGTTGCAGGTATAGATACTATTTATAAAGAGCAAATCATTAAAGTCGGACAGCAAAAATTAAATACCCTCATTTTACAAAATGAGCAATACTTAAAAGAAGGCAAAACAGACAAGCTTAATTTTGTGGTTAATGTTAACCCAGAAGATTATATCGAAGATAGATCGATAGCAAATAAGCCAAGTTATTTAAGCACAACCTCAGTAGAAAGTTCGTTAAACGCACGTTTAAATCAAGTAGCAAGTACATATAACATCTCTTGTTATTATATACTGATAAGCTATCTAGATGTAAAAATTTCAGCGATTATGCCTGACCAATATACACTAGATGAATTATTCAATACAGGTAAGTTTTTTCAGGAAAACACCAATATAAATGAGATGAAGCAATATCATGATGATATTACTAAAAACATCATCAGTAATATTACATCAGCCAGCAGAAATTATTTTGTATTCAGTATGGCTAAATACTATGCCTCAGAATTTCATAATAGTTTAGGATACTATAATTTTTATAAAATGGACACCGTAAGAGTAGCAGGATCCCCTGAAATTTTACATTTTAAAGACACATACACATATTTTAAAACACACCTTAAGAATAATAAAGAATTCAGAACAACCCAACTTAGTGATAATAGAGTAGACAAAGCAATATTATCACTCGAATCAGCCGCTAAAAACGCTCCGTTAAAAGCACAAATACTCACAACATACACAACAGCCGGACTTAAATCCATTTTAGATGCATTTTCAGGATATACAGACTACATCACATTAAGTGTTGCCGAGAGAATACACGTTATTTCAGTCATGTTAAACGACGCCATTTTTGGCAGTAGTTTTACGGCAGAAGAAATCTACACCCTCAACATCATA
>JAEUTR010000378.1 GCA_016787365.1 Bacteroidia bacterium | reverse complement strand
AAATTTCAGTGCCAACTCCGAATTCTTTTGAGTCTCGTATAAAGACGCCAAATTATTCGTCGATTGGGTTAAATTAAACGAATCGTTTAATTTTATTTGTATGGCTCGTGCCTTCTGAAAATACATCAACGCATAAGAATACCTTTTTTGATTTAAATAAATGAGACCTATATTATTATATGTAATAGCTGCAAGTTGCTCATTATCTATTTTTGTATAAATTTTTAAACCAGATTGATAATATTTTAAAGCTTTATCAAAATCTTTTTGCTTGTAAAAAATATATCCAATATTATTTAAACAAACGGCAACTCCCTTTTCGTCGTTCATTTCTTCCCTTATTTTCAAACTACGATGATAATAATCAACCGAATTAGCTACATCGCCAATATTATCATAAATGGAACCAATATTATTGAGTGCTTTTGATAAACCAATTTTGTCATTTATCTGCTCACAGATTTCCGCACTTTTTTTATAGCTTTCTAAAGCTAATTTCAAATCGCCTTGTTCGTCGGCAACATAGCCAACATTATTTATAAAAAGTGATCGGTATTTTTGAAAGAAGTGTTTTTTGGGTTCGGGACTGCTTTTTAGTTTTGTTTCACACTCCAATCTCAAGGAATCCCAATAACCAATTCTAAAAATACCTTCTTCTTCTCCTACCGTTTTTAAAATTTGAATTCGTAAAGTGTCATTTTTAGTCGTTTTTGCAACGCGTTTCAAAGAATCTAAATCTTCTCCGCAAAATAGTTTAGAAGAAAAAAATAATGCGCAAATAATATATAATAATATCTTCATTAACGATTTTTATTTAATTATTCTAAATACTGACATTATGAAAAGCCAATATTAGTAATCATCCAAACAGCCTAGTGAACACATCTTCCATTTTTGCAACTGCTATCACATCAATTTTAAATTGGCGAATATCTAAGCCCTTTAGGTTATATGAAGATATGTAAATTTTTTCGAAACCTAACTTTTGTGCCTCCGAAATTCTCTGTTCAATCCTGTTTACAGGACGAATTTCGCCTGTTAAACCTACCTCAGCAGCAAAGCACACATTTTGAGCGATGGGTAAATCTTCGTTACTTGAAAGCACCGCACAAACTAAAGCCAAATCAATTCCAGGATCTTCTACTTTAATTCCACCGGCAATATTGATAAATACATCTTTAGCACCTAATCTGAATCCACAACGTTTTTCCAAAACAGCCAACAACATGGATAGTCGTCTTAAATCAAAGCCTGTAGATGAACGTTGTGGCGTGCCATAAGCAGCACTGCTTACTAAGGCCTGTGTTTCTATTAATAAAGGGCGATTCCCTTCTAAGGTGGCGGCAATGGCTACACCGCTGGTTGCTTCCTGACGGTGTGTAATTAATATTTCTGAAGGATTCAAGACTTCTTTTAATCCGTCGCCATTCATTTCGTAAATACCCATTTCGTTGGTGCTTCCAAAACGATTTTTAGTAGCCCTCAATAAACGGTAAATATGATTTCTGTCGCCTTCAAATTGTAAAACGGTATCAACCATATGTTCCAATACTTTTGGCCCCGCTAAACTTCCCTCTTTGGTAATATGACCAATCATAAACACAGGCACATTGGTTTCTTTGGCAAAGCGTAAAAACTCTGCAGCACATTCCCTCACCTGACTAACACTTCCTGGACTGCTTTCAATATAACTGGTATGGATGGTTTGAATAGAATCAATGATTACTAACTGTGGTTCTACTTTTTCGATCTGAGCAAAAATATTTTGTGTATTGGTTTCTTGCAAAATAAAGCAACTCTCCGTTGTCATTCCAATTCTTTCCGCCCTCATTTTTATTTGTTGTTCGCTCTCTTCTCCACTCACATAAAGCACCCTTAAATTTTTTAAACGCAAAGCTAATTGCAACATCAGGGTTGATTTACCAATACCTGGCTCACCTCCAAATAACACTAAACTTCCAGGTACTACTCCACCTCCCAACACTCTTGCTAATTCCTGTCCGGGAACCTGAATGCGGGGATACTCTGTTAATCCTATTTCCTGTAATAATACCGATTGATTGGAACGGTGGTTATCGTTTTTATTTGCAGAAAACAGTTGCAATCTATCATTCTTGGTTTCTTTATGAAGGACTTCTTCTACAAGTGTATTCCACTCGCCGCAGCTGTTGCATTTACCAGCCCACTTAGCTGCCTGTGCGCCACAACTTTGACAGAAATAAGATGTTTTTGTTTTTGACATGGTAGTGTAATTTGATGAATCAAAATTACACTAATTGATAGCGATTGATTGCTACAAATTGTAGCTATTTGTATTTTAAGAAAATGGAACGCGGATTAAAAAGTCCCAATAGCTATCGGGAAAATAAATTTACAGGGACTAAAAAACTCTACGCTAATCTGTATTCTATTATGGATTAAACCAACTTCAGTGTATTCTTCTTTCCAATGTGCTCAAAATTTTCAGCTAACCACGCGTCACATGCTTTATAGCCAAGATCTTTCAGATACATCATAAAATCCCAACTGGTATTTAATTTAGAGGATAAATTTAATTCACTTAATTCTGTATCAGCACTAATGTTATGCAAATATATTGGTTTCAATGCTCCATCCAATGTGATGCCTTTATCTACTAATTCCTGTTTAAACTGAATTAACCGCAACTCCAACAACAACGAAGAATTAAAGCTTAATTCGTTTACGCGATCTCTTATTTCTTCTATTTTACCGGGGACTGATTTTATATTTTTAGGATTAATTTGTATTAATAAAATATCATCCGTATCTTCTGTATGATCTATCAATGGTTGAATTAAGGGGTTCCCACTGTATCCTCCGTCCCAATAATATTGTCCGTCAATTTCAACAGCATCATACATATAGGGCAAACATGCCGAAGCTAAAATTGCTTTAGCAGTAATTTCCTCATGTCCAAAAATTCGGGCCTCGCAGGTTTTAACATTAGTAGCACATACAAATAATTTTGGAGGATTCAGCTTATGAAGTTCTTCGAAATTAATTACCTCATTTAAAATTTTTTCCAAGGGATTATATTGTAAAGGATTTAATTGTTTAGGTGTAAAGTTTTCGGTGCTCATGCTAAACAATTTATAACTTGGAGAAAAATCCATATTACCCGGACTCATCATCTTATCAAACCAACTTGGCTGTAAGGGAGATAACTTTCCTGCTTCTGAAATTTTATGCCAAAATTTTACCAAGGTGTGTTTGGCTAAATTTCTCCCACCTTTTTTTAATCCATAAACTGTGCAAACACCATTCATAGCTCCTGCACTCGTTCCGCAAACTCCATCAATTTCTACACGCTCATCATCCAATAATCTGTCAATTACTCCCCATGTATAGGCGCCATGAGCTCCGCCGCCCTGAAGAGCCAGGTCGATTTTTTTTGTTTTAGGCATATTTGTCTAGTGATTTTTAAATTAAACTTCCGTATAAATTTTATACGTAATAATTTTTGTTTGGTTCCCGTAATTGTAAAATTATTTTTAATCCGGTTAATATTCGATGTCTAAATCGAACCGTTTTTTAAGTTCTAATAAAGCTGGGTTTTTTTCGGCCATGAGTTTAAACTTATCCGCAGGCTTGTAGGCTTTTACTTCTCCTACAATTTCAGATACTTTAATTTCTAATTGCATTTGCTTGTTATTTACCAGTTTTCGCAATTCATCCAGCATGTCTTGTTTAATATTCACCAACATTTCTTTTTGAACTTCGTTATTTAATTCAATTAAAACTGTTTTATCAACTAAACTAATTTTACTGGAAGTTAAAGTTGCATATAATTGTTTATTGCCGTTTTTGCTTTTTTCTTCGGCAAACTGTTTTACGGCATCCAGAGCTCTTTCGGAAGTTAATTCTACATCTACAAATGTTTGCGCTTCATTAACGGCATTCGCTTCAACAGCAATTACTTGATTTTTTTGGGCATTATCCTGTAATAGAAATTGTGATTTTATTTTTAACTCCGTAAAACCAACAACAGGCTTAGCACTGGTTTGTACTGTAGGTTGTCCTGTGAATTTGGCTACGGGCTGTGCTTGCTCAATGGCTTTTGGTTGAGCGCTTGGGATTTCGAAACCCGAGTTTAACTCATTTTTTTTTTCCGCATCTTGCGGTGCGGCATTTAAATAACTGATTTGCATCAGAGCCATCTCTACCTGCAATCGTTGGTTTTTAGCAGATTTGTAGTGAATATCACATTTATTAATAACCGCTAAGGATTTTAATAAAAATGGTGTTGGGCATAACTGAGCTTGTTCTGCAAAACGTTTTTTTAATGCTTCGCTTGCTTCTAGTAATTGAACAGTATATTGATCTTTGCTAACCAATAAATTTCTTAGGTGTTCTCCAAAACCAATAATAAAATTATGGCCATCGAAACCCTTCTTTAAAATTTCATCAAAGGTTACCATTACTTCCGGT
>JAEUTR010000339.1 GCA_016787365.1 Bacteroidia bacterium | reverse complement strand
TGGGCTATTTGTCAAGGTTCTTTAGTTTGTCTTTAAAATAGTTGTAAAATTTCTCTGTCCAATCTGAAAGAAGTTTATGCTGATTATTCCAGTCTGACTTATCAAATGGATTTTTGTCAGGAAATACTATGTTTATATGATGTTCTTGTTTCCCCTCGTTTTCTTTCCATTCAATTTCATTACTCAAATTTTCACTAACATCTTGCTCATATTTAGCTTTAAGTTTCCTGAAATCAGTTAAAGCATTTTTTCCTAAACAGTTTAATTGAACACAAATCCATTTCTTTTGAGTATTTGCAACGAGTGCCAATCTGAAATCTGATTTACCAATGGTAATATTTGTCCAATGCTGTGCTTGTGGTTTTTGAACCTTGAAAGATACTTTTTGATGTTCAACAAAATCCTTAAAGGCTGTCCAATATTCTAAATGATTGTCTTTTGCTGTCAGTTTAGTTTCAGAAATAATTGGAGTTATTGGCGTTGTTTTGCTAGAGGTCGAATTAATAACAGGAACAATAATTTTATTGTCAGATTTATACTTGACAATTTCTTTGATTAAATCAAAAAGTTTTCGGAAATGTCTAAAATCCTCTTTATTTGTGAGATTACTTGATTTTTCCGTTAAAATATTTTTTGAATCTTTTTTTATGTTTTCATTTATTGAATCAATTGATTTCCCAGCAAAATTACCAAGTCTATTTTCAAATGCTTCTTTATAGGCTTGTTCATACAGAGTTGCATCAAATAAATTTTCAATTGTACAATCTTCATCGTGATTGTCGGGTTTGGGAAGTTTACAAGCAAAAAAATTGTTATGCTTAATTTTATCTTCCTTTAATTTTCTAAACTCGGTTGGTGTTTGTAATGGCAAATATCCTGATTTTGTAAAAGCTTTATCACCTGCATTATCATTATCATATATTGCAATGTAAACTTTATCTTCTTTTAAGTTAGCTTCGTATAGCCCATTTATAAAACCGTGTATTTTATCCTCACCACCTAAAGAATAAATATCAAAATGTAAATCTTTATACTCAGTTTCTAAAAGTTTATATGCATTACTTATGTGAGCTTTGTCGTGGATGCCTTCAACAAACAATTGAATTGGCTTATTTGAGGATAAAAAACTATTTTGTTGATGCTTATTCCAGAATTCGCCTGTTACTTCTTCAATAATTTCCTGCCTCGTTCTATCTTCTATTTTACCGTTATTCAACATATATACATTCTCGTCTTTTACGCATTGCGTTAGAGTTGGGGAATGAGTTGTAATAATGATTTGCCTATTGTGTAAATAGTCTTTAAAACTATTTGTAATTTGTTCTTTATTGTTGATATGAATATGAGAATCAGGCTCGTCTAAAATAAAAATACTGTCTTCTTGACCAGCGAATTCCAATGCACCTTTAATCAGGAGTAATTTTTTCTCTCCTTCGCTTAAATCGGCAACAGTCAAGCCTTCTGAAAATTCAATAATAATACCATCAATTATTTTTGCATCTTTTGGTGTATAAGCTAAATACAAATACTTGAAAACGCTGAAAGGTGTATAGAATTTGTCATTTATTAATTTAGTAAACTCTTTTAATGTGTATTCAGATTTTGCATCAATATCCCTAACCAACCTTAAAGCAAAGTTGTCATTGTAATTGGCATAATTTCTTTTAATAAAATCAATTTTGATTTTAATTTTGTCGAGGTTAGTTATACGCAAAACATCCTTTACAAATTTTTTATTATCGGGAGAATCAGAAATTAATAGACAAAGCAAGGCAATGTTCCAATAAAACCTATTTAGAAAAAGCATTTTAGGTAATTCAGAGTAGTCTGTTCCTTGGCTCTGTGCTTTATTAATATTAGTAACAAATTCAAAATAAAATGGACCAAAACAGTCATCAAATAACCTTGTTTCTTCTCCGCTGTATATTCCTACAACTTTTTGAGGCAAGTAGTTCGACATTTCAGAAGCTGTTTTACTGCTACCATCTAAAAAGTATTTCAAACTTTTGCCAGTTTTTTCAATCTTGATGTTATTATTTTTAGAAGTTATATACTCAATGGTGTAATTAAAGTTCACTTTGTATTTAGGAACATATAGACTTCTGAAAATATGACTTATGGCTTCAAGTAAATTGCTTTTTCCACTACCATTATTACCAATAAATGCAATTAAGTCAGAGTTATGAACTAATTATGCATCTAAATTTTTGTAATTTTTAATTTGTAACTTTTTTATCTTCATAACTTAACTAAATATTGAGTTTTCGAATTCTTGTTGTGCATTATTTTCAACTTCTTCAATACTGGAACTTATTGAAAGAATTTTGTTTTTTAATTTCAAAACTATTTCAATTATTTTTTTCTGTTCATCCAGCGGAGGAACAACTATAGGGGCTTGTAAATATTCTTGCCCATTTATATTTGGCTGACCTGCAATCCTTTGATTAGATAACACCCATTGTTTGAATGTATAAGATTTGGTGTATTCTAAAACATATTCTGGAATTACTTTTTTTAAATCTAAATGGTAATTAACGAGATAACCAGCATAAATTGCTCTGCCAAATTTCTCTTTGTATAAAAAAGTTTTACCAACAGT
>JAEUTR010000284.1 GCA_016787365.1 Bacteroidia bacterium | reverse complement strand
AAATTTCGATATAAAATTCAATCATTTGAACCATCTTTTTTTTTAAATAGATATCTTAAAGAAAGGTCTAGAAATGAGAGGATAGACATTATACATTACCCTAATTTGGCTGGGTTATCTTTTTTTAGATTGAAACATATTTCATCGATTGTTCGGTTGTCTAGTTCAGCTATTCAGTGCGAAAAGGCAGGCGGTTATGGTGATGATAAAATAAAATCTAAAATCATGGTCAAGAGAGAGTATGAGGCAATGAAAAAAGCTGATGCAGTATTTGGACCTAGCAAAATGATAGCTGAAGAAACTGAGAATATTATCAATAAAAAGATTACAATCATCGAAACTCCATTTTTACTTAAAAATATTCAACTTGATTATACATTGTTTGATAAAACTTTGAGAAATAAGAAATATATACTTTTTTTTGGTTCGATTGGGTTGATAAAGGGAGTAGGAACTATCGCTAACATGATTTATCCTTTTTTAGAAGAACATCGAGACTGTTATTTTGTTTTCGTTGGTAAGAAGTTAAATAATCAAATCAACAGTTTAAATATCTGGGATTACTTAATGAAAAATGCGGCGGAACATGGAAGCAGAATTATTCATTTTGAGCCATTAAAGCATGAACTTTTGTTTCCAATAATCAAAAATGCTGCATGCGTTGTTTTGCCATCAATAACTGATAATTTCCCAAATACTTGTATTGAAGCTATGGCTAATGGTAAAATTGTAATTGGCACTCAAGGCAATGGGTTTGAACAATTAATTAATCATGAAAAAAGTGGTTATCTAATTAAAGTTAATGATCATTTGAGTTTGCATAGTATTATCAATAAAATATTTGCATTGAACGAAAGAGATAAAGCAGAAATTGAAAAAAATGCTATATCTAGAATTAAACTACTCTCCCCCGATAGTATTATGCCACAAATAGAAGAGATTTACCAATTAGCAATTAAGTTAAATGATAATAAAAAAACAACCAAAATTTATTTTTGATTTTTAATGAAAAATAAAATGCTTAAAATTGCTATTGTTACTCCTGAGTTTGTTACCGAGTCCACTTTTGATGGCGGTTTAGCTAATTATACATATAGGTTAGCAAAATCATTACTAGACTTTGGTCATAAACCTGTTGTATTTGTTGCCTCTAATGTTACAGAACAATTGTTTTTAGAAAACATTGAGGTTCAGCGTGTACTCATAGATAGGTACGATGATTGGCTTTATTCAAATAAATATTTGTCAATTCCATATGCACGAGTAAAACGTTTTTTATATAAACCATTAAAAATTAGCGAACGAGAGGTGACGATTTCGCTAAAGAGACAAAGTGCAAAACTAAATAAAAGTTTAATGTCGATACATATGAAAGAAAGTTTCGATATAGTACACTATGCTAACTTGGGTTCTGTGGGATATTATAAATCAAAAAATATCCCATCAGTAGCTAGACTCTCTGGATCAAATGCAATATGGTTTGAATATGGAGGATATGGTGAAACAAAAAAACAAGTAAATAGAATGGATGAATTAGAGATGTCATCATTAAAAAAAATGGACGATATTTTTGGGCCATGTAAATCGATTTCTGATATGGTAGAAGTAAAGATCAATAGGAAAATTGAACTCATTGAATCTTTATACATAAATGAAGTTGTTCAGGATGATTTAAGTGTATATAATGAATTCCTGAAAGATAAGAAATATTTACTATTTTTTGGCACAGTAAGTCAGGTTAAAGGTATAGGAACAATTTCAGAAATAATACATTCATTTTTTAAACTTTATCCCGACTACTACTTTGTTGTTGTAGGAAAAAATTCTCATAGCATAACTCCAGGTATTACAATGTTGGAAATTTTAAAGGAAAAGGCTAAAGAATACAAAGATCATGTTATTTATTTAAATCAACTTCCTCATTCAAAACTGTTTCCAGTATTAAATAATGCCGAATTTGTTGTGTTGCCTTCAAGAATTGATAATTTTCCAAATACTTGTGTAGAGTCCATGGCGCATGGGAAAATTGTTATAGGTACCATTGGCAATGGCTTTGAACAACTAATTGTAGATGGAGAAAGCGGTTTTTTAATAAATGTTGATGATTCCGATATGTTATTAAAAAGGATAATACATGTTTTAAACTTGAATAACGAAGAAAAAAAACAAATTGAAATGAATGCTAAAGAACGAATTGAACTATTAAAGCCAAATCATATTATACCTAAAATAATTGGCTTTTACGAAAGAGCGATTGAAAAGTTTAATACTAAAAGAAAAAGATAAAATATATAAATAAAGCTATGAAAATTTTAGTAACAGGAGGGGCTGGTTTTATTGGGAGCCACTTAGTTGATAGGTTATTATTTATGGGATATGAAGTAATTAACATAGATAATTTTGATACTTTTTATTCAAGAGAGACTAAACTAAAAAATATCGCAAATCAGTTGAGTTCAAAAAAATATAATCTTATAGAAGCTGATATATCTGATTATAATGTAATGAAAGATATTAAGAGTATTAAAAATATCGACGTCATTATTCACTTAGCAGCTAAAGCTGGGGTGAGACCTAGTATAGAAAATACATCATCCTATTTTAATGCGAATTTGATGGGAACTATAAATGTTCTTAATTTTGCAAAAGAAAATGGTATAAAACAAATAGTTTTTGCATCTTCTAGTAGTGTTTATGGTAGTAATCCTTCAGTACCATGGAAAGAAAGCGATCTTGAACTTCAGCCTATTAGTCCATATGCTTCTTCAAAAATTGCTGCAGAAAATATAGGAAGAGTATATAGTCACTTGTGTGATATCCGTTTTACATGTTTACGTTTTTTTACTGTGTATGGACCACGTCAGCGACCGGATCTGGCCATTCATAAATTTTTTAAGCATATAATAAATAGTGAACCAATTACACTTTATGGAAATGGCTCAACAAAAAGAGATTATACTTATATTGATGATGTTGTTGCTGGTATTATTTCAGCGATTGGTTATAAAAATAAAAATAAATTCGAAGTGTTTAATCTAGGAAATTCTCATACAATATCATTAATTAATTTGGTGCAAAATATTGAAGAGGTTTGTCAAAAAAAGGCAATTATTAATTATTTACCAGAACAACCTGGTGATGTAGAACAAACATTTGCAGATA
>JAEUTR010000234.1 GCA_016787365.1 Bacteroidia bacterium | reverse complement strand
CAACGACATACTCATAAAGCATTGTAAAGTGAAAAAACATTATTTTAATTTTGTCCAATCTGTTTTATTTATTGCGTACACAAAATTTAATTTAGTTTCTTCTCCATAGTATTCCACTTCTAATTCCTCAATTTTAGATGCCCCCAGCCTTTCAATAGCTTTTTGAGATCGCACATTATTCGCTCCAATATGAAAAATAACACTATCTACATATTGAAAAGCATATTGAAGCATTAATTTTTTTAAAGCGGGATTATATTTACTGCCCCAGTGACTTCGGGCAAAAAATGTATAGCCTATTAAGATGGATTTATTTTCCGGTTTGTAATCGTAGTAACGTGAACTACCAATTGCTTCACCTGTTTGTTTATCAAATACTAAAAATGCTCCGCCTGATTCTATAGCTCCTTTAAAGAAATTCTCAAATACTTCTTTTTTGTACCTGTCTTTATTAGGATGTTGTTCCCAAATCAAAGGGTCACAAGCAATATTGTATAATGTTTCAAAGTCACTTTTTTTGAGCGGTTGAATTTTTATAAATTCATTTTCTAAAATTGGCTGAAGTTCAAAACAATTCATAGCTTCTAGTTTTATGGCTTACTAAATTACATTATTTCGAACACAAAAAAGCCTTCCATTAATTAATAGAAGGCTTTTTTATTGTTTCTTAAATTATAATTTTGAAACGTTGGTCATTGATAATAGATAAATCTCTACACGTCTGTTTTGACGACTTTTTGTTTTATACTCAATCGGATTTGAGCTTCCAAAGCCATCTGTTACAATATTACTTTCTTTAATACCTTTTTGAACTAAGTATTTTTTTACTTCGTTAGCCCTTCTTATAGATAATGGATCGTTTATTGAATTTGTTCCAGTCAAATCTGTATAACCTGCAATGTAGAAACTCATTTCAGGATGTTTTGTCATCCAAGTTGCTACTTCATCTAATTCATTATAAAACTGAGGACTAATATCAGAACTCGCGGATGCAAATTGCAGATTCATTAACTCTACATAATCAACTCCATATACAACAGCATCAAGATCCGGTTTAGCAATATATGGCCCTACATAAACATCAGCAATATAATAATATGCTTTTCTTGAATCATTTTGTAATTTACCAACTACATTTTGTACTTGAAAGTTCTCATCTTTAAAACAACCAATAGTTATATATTTTTCGCCACCTGCTGCAATATATGCTCCATAAATCGTTACCCAATTTATAGAATCCGAAATTACACGATGAGAAATGAATTGAGGTTTTTGGGTAATAAATGCATTTGATTTTTGATTCATTTTTTCAGGAGTAAATAATGCTCCTAAACAAGACACCGCTCTTCCACTTTTATCTGCAAGACTTACTTTAAAGGAAATCTGATAGACTTTACCTGCAACTAGTGGTTCTGCTAATTCGCCTTCTAAGTATTCAGAATACTTTTTGTAACCATCTTTTAATTTTAAAGTATCGTTATCTCTATGGTAATTGCTTCCATCATCATAATAAGCAATGATGCCTGCGTAATTTTGCCCGCTAATCGTTAGTGGCTGATATCCCATGTAGTTTACAGGAATGCCATTTGTACGATTGCAGTGCATTTGCATTTGTTTCTTTTTATCAAACAAATCCACTGATCCGCCATTTGCATTGTGCCAGGTTTCTGTTGCGATGATTTCGCCATAACCCGAAGGAATGCATTTAGCGTCCATGCCTGCATTAGTTACTAAATTTTGTGCAATGCCAAAGTTTGTAACGACTAGTATAAAAAATAAAATTTTTATATTTCTTTTTAATTTTTGAATATATTTCATGCCTCAAAGATGCAGTTATAAATGCAGCAAGATATTACAGCATTATTTTAAAAGATTACATAATTCACATACCAATAAGATCAGTTTACTGGTTGTGTATTATTATTGTTTTAGGAATAAAGAAGGTTAAAAGAGAAACTATGATTAAAGATACTGTATCAGAATAAAAAGTTGGGATATTAGAATATGTGTTACTTCGAGCAAAGTAGAGAAGCGTTCTAATATATATAGTCTAGTGTTCTCGATTTCGCTCGAGCTAACAACCCAACTTTATTCTGTTACATCTTCCAATTATATAGTGAGATTACTTTTTTGTTTTTTCAATTATCTCATTTATTTCATCAATCACCAATTCAGGATATTCTTTTTGTATGAAATGTCCGCTCTTTAATGTAGTAATAACTTTTGTTTGAGGATTGATGTTTTTCCATTTTTCAAAATATTGAATGCGATATTCCATTTCCTTATCGATGTAGGCATTATCTACATCTACTTTTTTAGCAATCAAAATCGTCATCGGAATATCTGCAGGTAATTTCAAATCTTTTACGATACGTTGATTTGTGGAAAAACCCAATGTATCAAAATCAAAACATTTCTTAGATTCAGCATTATGGGCTTTGCTTCTTCCTTCTACTCTTAAATAGGATTTAAACTCATCTCTAAATACAACTTTATCCGAATCGCTTCTAATCTCTAAGCCATTTTTAAATTCGTATTCATGAGATGGCTCCACGAAAACCATTCCCGAAACTGTATGAGGATACATGTTTACATAACAACGCATAATGTATGTTCCCAAAGCATGTCCAACTAAAATATACGGTGGTTTTATTTTTTCTTTTACTAATAATTCATGTAATTCATACGCCATGGTATCCACAGTTCTATCTCCACGAATGGCCTCTGATTTACCAAGCCCTGCTCTGTCGTATGAAAATATTTGATTCGTATTTTTTATTTTATTATACACCTTTTTAAAATCAACTTGTGTTCTTCCCTTTCCTGTTAAAAATACAACCGTCGGCTCTCCTTTTCCTTGTACTAATACATATTGCTTTTTACCATGTAAATAAACAAAGTAACCATCATCTCCTTCTGAATAAATCCAAGATGAAAGAGCTACTATTAAAAGTAAGGGAATAACTATTTTAAAACTGTTTTTCATATAAAAAGTATTACTTCACAAACACATCTGTAAACTCAAAACGTTTACCATTAAATAAACCTTTATCGCTTAATTTTAATTCAGGAATAACCAATAATGCCATAAAAGATAAACTCATATAAGGCGCGCGTAATTTGCTTCCTAAAGCTTTAGCTCGTTTATCAAGTTTAGTATATGCTTCCGCTACTTCTTCAGCAGCTTGGTTGGTCATGATACCTGCAATCGGTAATTCTAAAACTAGTTCTTCATTTCCGTTTGCTAAAGAAATCCCTCCTTTGGCATTGATAATTAAATTCACGGCTTTGCACATATCATCATCGTTAGTTCCTACTACCACAATATTATGGCAATCGTGAGCTACACAACTAGCAATAGCACCTTGTGTTAATCCGATATTTTTAATAAATGCTTTTGCGATTGGAGCATCTTTATAACGATTCACTACGGCAATTTTTAAAACATCTTGTTCTACATTCGATTCTACAAACCCATTGACGGCATAAGACTCAATACATAATTCATCTGTAATTAACTGTCCGTCCAAACATTCTATTACTCTAATTCTATCACTTTCGTTTTTTAATTTAAAGTCAGTGACGTGTTTTAAACTACAATTAAAATTATTAACGACAGGTGCATTAACAGATGTGATAAATGATTTTCCTTTTTCAGCTACTAAATTTCCATTGATATATGTTTTAAGAATAGTGAAATTTTCCAAATTATCAATCTCTATAAAATCAGCATTATCGCCAAACTGTAGTAACCCTATCGGTAAATTATAATGTTTAATCACATTATAAGAAGCCGCTCTTAAAACGTTATATAAGTCATGTCCTTGTTTTAAGGCGCGTTTCACATGATCGTTGATGTGTGATTCAATTAAATTATCAGGATGTTTATCGTCGCAACAAAACATGATTTGATCCGGATACTCTTTTAAAAAAGCAATCAGGGTTTCAAAATTTTTTGCTGCACTGCCTTCTCTGATTAAAACCTTCACTCCATGTTGCAATTTCTCTAAAGCTTCAATATATCCAAAACATTCATGATCGGTGGTAATGCCGGCATCAAAATACGTTTTCATTTCTTCGCCCACTAAGCCTGGCGCATGTCCATCAATGGGCTTGTTATGTTTTTTTGCTGAAGCTATTTTTTTTAATACTTCTTCATCTTTATAAATCACTCCGGGGAAATTCATCATCTCAGCCAAATACACAATCTCTTTACGGGATAATAATTCATCAATATCTTTTGAATCTATTATGGCTCCTGCTGTCTCAAAATTCGTAGCGGGGACGCAAGACGGTGCTCCAAAATAAAAATGAAAGGGTACTTGTTTCGCATTATCAATCATATAATCAACACCTGCAACACCTAACACATTGGCTATTTCATGTGGGTCGGAGATTGTTCCAACTGTTCCATGAGTAACGGCAATTCGAGCAAACTCAGAAGGAACCAACATACTGCTTTCTACATGAACATGTGCGTCTATAAAACCGGGTAAAATATAAGTGTTAAGTGTTTCTGTAATTCTTTTAATAGATGTGATTTTATTACCCTCAATAATCACCTCGGCAGGGTAAATTTCTCTTGCTACAAGATCTATAAGATTTGATTTGATGGTCATTCGTTATAATGCTTCTCGACTTCGCTCGAAGTGACAATGTCTTAATTTTGAAAAGTCGAGCGGAGTCGAGACCTTACAAAATAGACTTAGATTTATTCCTTAATTCCCAGTTTATTAGAATATTTCTTATATAAATCAGTTTGAAAATTATTAAGATTAATTTGTCTTCCATTGATATAGGCCAAAATAATTTTATTAGTTCTCATATCTAAAATATCACCTTCAGAAACAATAACAGAAGCCAGTTTTCCATTTTCAATACTTCCCACTAAAGTATCAATGCCTAATATTTTTGCTGAATTTAAGGTAACACTTTGTAAAGCTTGTTCTTTGGTTAAGCCATAAGCCGCCGCTGTGCCTGCTAAAAAAGCAATATTACGTGCATTCATAGCTTCCATATCTCCTTGGTTTTGCAGACAAAACATCACCGAATCCTTTTGTAATAAATAGGGTAATTTATATAATAAATCTATTTCTGCTTCAGGTAAATCAGGTAAATCATGAAGGCGGTTTACCATCACGGCGATATTATTTTCTCTTAGCATTTTTGTAATCTTGTAGCTGTCTTTACCACCTACTAAAACCATTTTTTTAATGTTGAATTTTTTAGAGAAATTAATAGCCCCAATAATGTCTTTTACATAATCTGCATGAATATATAAATTTTTAGATCCGTCAAAAATTCCTTTCATGGCTTCAAAACGTAAATTCTTTTCAATAACATTAGCTGTATTGTAATAGGCTAAAGCATTTTCAAAAAAGGTACTTAACTCATTAACCTGTTCAGTGTATTTACTATTTTTTTCGCTTGGTTGTGGCTCTGCCCACCAACCACGACGTTGAATTGTTTTTGGAAAATTAACATGTACTCCATCATCTGCTTTTATTACAGCATCTTCCCAGTTCCAGCCATCCGTTGCCAAAACCGACGACATTCCACTAATCATTCCATAACGCGGTGTTGATTGCGTATATAAAACACCATTTGCTTTAACGGTTTCTAAAATTTTGCTTTCGGCATTATAGGCAATTAAACTTCTTACGTGTGGATTATATTCACCTACCTCTGCATAATCACTCGTTTGACGAACAGCTTCTGCTTCTTGTAATCCTAAAATACAATTTGGGGCAATTAATCCCGGGTAAATATGTTTTCCCTCCAAATTGATTGTTGTATCAAATTTTGAGATATCTATTCTTACCGTTTTGGCATCTGCAACCAAATCAATTTTACCATCTTTAATAGACACCAAACTGTTTTCAATTACTTGCCCATTACCTATATGAGCAGTAGCATTCATTAACAAAATAGTTTTTTTGTTTTGAGCAGATAACAAAGATGTAAGTAGTATAAGCGAAATAAAAAATTTAGTCATAGTTAACCTATTTGATGATAGGTAAATATAAGAAAAAAATAAAGTAACTTCGAACCCTAAACATTTAGGGTTCATGGGTAAAAAAGTAATTAAACAAGCAAAGCCTCACCGTGTATTATTACAATCGGTAGTAACTGCTTTACAAACCATTTTTAATGATAATAAATATGCGGATAAGGTAATTGAAAAAACCTTGAAGGAGAATCCAAAATTTGGAAGCAGAGATAGACGTTTTATAGCAGAAACAACTTATGATATTGTTCGTAATTACAGATTATTGAGTTATTTAGCAGACAGTACAGATAGTTTTTGGGAAATATTAGGTGTGTTTTTTATTATAAAACATTTACCAATGCCTGATGAACGTGATTTTAAAAACCTCAACGAAAAAATAATTTTAGATAAATACAAAGCTATTTCTGATCAAAAAATTCTTCAATCTTACCCTGATTGGTTATGGGATTTATGTGAAGGAGAACTTGGTAAAAAAGTATGGGAAAATGAAGCAAAAGCTTTAAACCAACAAGCTGCTGTGGTATTACGTGTTAATACCTTAAAAACTAAAAAAGCCATTTTAAAGCAACATTTAGCTCAGGAAGAGATTGAGGTTGAGTTTTTAGAAGATTATGAAGATGCTTTAATATTAGAAAAACGACAAAACTTATTTTCGAATCCGTTATTTAAATTGGGATTATTTGAATTGCAGGACGCTGGATCTCAACATATTTCTGAATTTTTAGGTGTTGAACCTGGTATGAGGGTAATTGATGCTTGTGCCGGTGGTGGAGGAAAAACCTTACACATTGCAGCTTTAATGCAAAATAAAGGGCGGATTATTTCGATGGATATTACTCAATGGAAATTAGATGAATTAAAAAAACGTGCGCGACGAGCAGGTGCCAGTAATGTTGAACCACGTTTAATTGAAGGCACAAAAACTATTAAACGTTTAGAAAATACAGCTGATAGATTATTATTGGACGTGCCATGTAGCGGAACAGGTGTTATTAAACGTAATCCTGATGCCAAGTGGAAACTAAATTCGGAATTTATTGGCCGCACAAAAACAATTCAGCAAAAAATATTGAGTGAGTATTCTGCTATGACAAAAAAAGGTGGGCAATTGGTTTACTCTACCTGCAGCATTTTGCCTAGCGAAAACAGAAAACAAGTAGATGAATTTTTAGCAAATAACAAAGACTTTGAATTGATTAAAGATAAAACCATTTTGCCGAGTGAGGGATTTGATGGTTTTTATATGGCATTGATTAAACGAAAGAATTAGTTTATATTTATTGCTCGATGACTTTAGATACTTCAACTTATACTGTTATTGAATCAGTAACTGATAACGTTTCCACTATAGAGTTTTGGGATAATGATATCGTATATATTAAATTAAAAGATAATGTTCAGGTTGAATTAGAAGATTCAAAAAAACAATACCATCTTTTAAAATCCAGATACGATGGTATAAACAAATATATTATTCTGGTAGAAACAGGTATTGATACTTCTATCTCTAAAGAAGCCAGAGAATTTGGAGAGAGTCCTGAATCAAATGAAATGACAAAAGCTATGGCTGTTATTGTTAAATCATTAGCACACCGCATTATTATTAACTTTATTATTAAATTCACCCGTTATCAAACTATGAAAATGCGCATGTTTGATAATAAACAAAAAGCCATTGATTGGCTGCTAACTTTTAATTATTAATATCATGAAAAAAATCTTCGCTCTTTTATTGCTTTTTACATCTATGATAAATTTTGCTCAAACAAAAATTGAAAATGTAGATGCAGAAACATTCAAAAAATTAATTGACGAAAAAAAATCGTACTTAATTGATTTGCGAACCGATGATGAATTAAAAAATAAAGGATTTATAAAAGGTGCTACTCAAATTGATTACTTTAAAAAAGATGCCGAAACCATAATTGCAAAACTGGATAAGAAAAAAACATATTTAATTTATTGTGCCGGTGGCGGAAGAAGCGGAGAATGTGCAGAATTAATGAAGAACCTCGGATTCACACACGTCGTTAATCTGGAAAAAGGATTTGATGATTGGAAGAAAAAAGGATTTGAAATAGAAAAAAAATAGGATAATTAATTATCCTATTTGTATCCAACCATAAATACAGCACATCCGCTATATGATCCTTCTTCTGAAGGCGGAATAATGTAATCAACATATACATGCCTTGTTTTTGAAATTTCAAACGAAAATTCTTTTTTATCGGCTCCTATACTTTTTGATGTAAATAATAATTTCCTGTTTTTTGATTCTTTATTTTTATTGTAAACCTGAACTTCTACTTGCTTTGGCAAGGCCTCTAATTCAAAAACAATACGGTATTTTTCTCCAATAAATAAAGGAACTTCTACCTCTTTTAAAGATTCTTTCTTTTTATAAAAAATCCGTGTTAATTCAGAACTATCATATTTATAAGGATCTAAACTGTTTTTTGCTTTCTCCTTTAATTCTTTAGCGTTGCATAAAATATCTCCGCCTTGAAACGCCATCAATACGAAAACAAGGAAGACACTAAAAAATGGTTTGACGATTTTTCTCATAATCTTAATATTATTCAACCATACCGGCTCTTAAAGTTTTAATCAACTCGGTAATAGATTTCAATTCTCCGTCTGTAACGGTCATTGTATTAAAATCCATTTCTTCATCTTTTTCAATAGCTGTTTTTACAGAAGCAATAGCATTAAATTGGGTATTGATTTTAGTAACCTCGGCAACCAAAGCTGGTAATTCCGTTTCAGCACTTTGATGATTTTTTAATGCTTTAATAATTGTTTCAGACAATAACATTTGTTCTAGTAAACTGGCAAGCACTTTTTTGTTTTTATCTTTAGCGTAAACTTCGCTGGCAATATACATACTCTCTGTCCAGGCTCCAGCAAAAGCAACAACCGTAATATGTTTTTGCTTGTTTTGCTCAAACATGATGTCTGTTTTTAACTGAACATTGGAAACTATTTTTACCACAGAATCTTCGATTGTAATGTTTTTATCAAATCGTTGAGCCATATTATCGCTCTCAAAGGCTTGATTTAAGCCTAAATAAGAACCCATCTCTTTACAGGATTTTAAATACTCTTTTGATTCCTGATATTTTTTATTAAATAAACAATATGCTAAATCTGCGCTATAAATACCAAAATTAACTGCTCTTTTGTAATTGCTGGTATTATATTTAGAGGAATTATCTTTTTTATTTAAAAGGGATGGGATAAATGTAGCTCCTGATTTTTTAAAAACATATGCTATTTGCAAAGCGGATGGCAAATTATAGGTTACCTCATCATCTTGAGCAATATGATTTGTATCTGACATTGCTGCCGTTGAATCTAATCCGTCTATTAATTCCTGGTTTTTCTGTTCTTCCGGATTATCTCCACACGATACTAATGCCAGAGCTAAGGCAAAAAAAGGCACAATTAATAATTTAACAGTCATAAGTAAAATTTATGCCCCCTAAGTTACAATTTTTTACTTAGATAAAACCTCAATTGCTTTTAAAATACACTTATCTTTTTGATTAATGATTGGGTAATAAGCGTCCTTATCAAATACATCTCTTCCAATAAAAGCTTTCAAATAAGGCTTCAAAGCTTCATTTGTCTTGTCTTTCGATATATTACCAAGCGTTAAATTTTGCTTGGAACAATAGTTATAAAATTCATCTAAAATTAACTGATTAATATCATATTTATCTATATACTCTTTAGCAGAGGCGTAGGTTTTTAATTTATCTCTGTTTTTATCCGCATATTCAAAAGCAAACGTGTTAATTGCTCCTGCATAAAACACTTTATTTAAAAACGAATTTGTTTTGGCTGTATCTATCGGAACAAACACATCCGGCATAATTCCTCCACCACCATAAACGGTTTTTCCCTCAGGTGTTTTATACTGTTTTGTTTTATCTAATTTAATACTGTCTTTATTTAATAATTCCCCATTACTATATCTGTCGTATTCTTCATTGTAGTATTGGTCCTTATCATCTGAATATGGTTTTTGTATACAGCGTCCGGTTGGTGTATAATATCTTGCAATTGTTAAACGAATTGCAGAACCATCCGGCAATTGCAGTTGATCCTGTACCAACCCTTTTCCAAAACTACGTCGACCTATAATTGTACCTCTGTCATTATCTTGTACAGCACCAGCCACAATTTCACTGGCGCTTGCCGATCCTTCATCAATTAAAATAACCAGAGGATTATTTTCAAAACTGCCATGTTCCGTGGCTTTGTATGTTTTTTTAGGGTTTGCTTTTCCTTGTGTATAAACAATTTGCAAACCATTGGATAAAAATTCATCCGAAATATCAACGGCAGCATTTAAATATCCTCCCGGATTTCCTCGTAAATCCAGAATTAATTTTTTCATTCCCTGTTTACTAAGTGCATTAAAGGCTTTTAAATATTCCTGATAGGTAGTAGCAGCAAATTTGCTGATTTTGATATATCCAATTGTTGAATTAATCATATATGAAGCATCGAGGCTATACAATGGAATAGCATCTCTGGTTATTTTAAACTCTATAGGTTTAGCAAACCCATGTCGTAAGATTGTAACTTTTACAACTGTTCCACTTTTTCCTCTTAACTTTTCAAATACTTCCTTATTGGTAATTTTAACTCCTGCCACATTTTTCCCTTCTACTTTTACCAACTTATCTCCTGCCCTGATTCCTATTTTTTCTGACGGCCCTCCCTCTATTGGAGTAATAACTCTAATTGTATCTTTGATAATATTAAACTCTACTCCTATCCCGTCAAAATTGCCTTCCAACGGTTCATTAACTGCTTCAAATTCACTGGCAGCAATATAACTGGAATGTGGATCAAGACTTTGTAACATAGACGTTACTGTTTTTTCCACTAAATCTTTTTTATTAATAGTGTCAACATATTGGTACTCGATATAATCCAATAAACTATTTATTTTATCAGTAGTTGCCCCATGATAAGATTCATTTGTCACAGAATTACGATTAATTCGTTTACTCAAAAAATATCCCAACCAAATACCTAATACTAAAACAAACGACAATATTATTGGTAAAAAAACGTTATGCTTTTTTGGAGGTGTGGATGGGTCAAAGTCCATATGAAAAGTTTATATTTGTGTTGCAAAGGTATTTGTTTAACCTATATCGTATCATAATGTTTAGAAAAATTAGCATAATAGTTTTGCTTGCATGTCTTGGCCTTTTTTCGTTTTGTAAAAAAAAGAACAAGGTAGTACAGGACAACATTGCCTATCAAAATGTGAACATTACACTTTATCCTAACGATCCCTTGTATTTTAAACTTCAGTCGCCGGGCGGTTGGGTATATATTAACGGTGGTGTAAACGGGATTATAGTATACAGAAAAACGACCACAAACTCTTCTGCTGATTTTGTAGCGATTGAACGCACATCAACCTATTTACCGGAAGATCCAAATGCAAGAGTAAAAGTTCAGGCAGATAATTTTACATTAAAAGATACCATAAGTGGCTCTAAATGGCAGATTTTTGATGGAGGACTTATTTCAGGACCGGCTAGTCAAAACTTAAGGTTATATAATGCAGTATTTGATGGGAACAATACTTTAACAATCAGAAACTAAAAAGTCCCACCTGGATTAGGTAGGGACTTTTGTTATTATATAGTAAAAGTTTATGCGTTTTCAGGTTTACCTTTTGCTTGAGAAACTACAATAGCACGTTCATAATGCTCTGTTCCGTTTAAAGCGTCAATGGCTTTTTGTCCATCTTCGTCGTTAGCCATTTCTACAAAACCAAAGCCACGGCTACGTTTTGTTTCTTTGTCTTTAATAATTCTTACCGAGGTTACCTCGCCATACTGAGAAAAAAGTTCACTTAGTGCTTGTTCTCTTACTTTAAAGCTAATGTTGCTTACAAAAATATTCATAACATAAAATTTATTTAGTTATAGTAAAATTATAACAAATATTTAAATAAACAAATATTTTTTGAGACATTTTTTCGTTGAATAAAACTTTTTTACCCATTAGTAGCAAAAAATCATCTCTTAATTTAAAAAAATGATTCGATTACTTTTCAATGTAAAACATTCGTATATATACAAAAAAAAGAGACTTTAAGCGTCATTTCGCTCAAAATCTCCTTTAAATAAGATGTTTTTATATATTATTGTTAAAAAACCTTAGCCTCAACACTAATTTCAACATTAGCGTCTTTTGGTAATCTATCTGCCTGAATAGTAGCACGAGCAGGGAAATCTCCTTTAAAATAACTGCTATATACTTCATTTACATGTACAAAATTATTCATATCCGACAAGAAAATAGTCGTTTTTACAATATTATCATATGTTAAACCGGCTTCTTTTAATACTGCCCCTAAATAATCCATTACTATTTTAGTTTCTTCTTTTATGGTAGTCTTAATTAACTGTTTAGAATCTAAATCCATAGCAATAGTTCCTGACACATAAACGCAATCGCCAACTTGAACAGCTTGGTTATATGGACCTATAGGAGCAGGAGCATTAGATGTTTTAATAATTTTTTTCATATTAGTTAAGTTAGTTAGTCATACAAAAATAGTAAAAAAACAACACGATTATAGATGGTAGAATTTAACACTGTTGTTTTAGTAAAAAACTTATTTAATTGCTAAAAACCATTATTAATTCAATAGATTTACCACAATGCAACAAAAACCATTAATATTAGTAACCAATGATGACGGAGTAAGTGCTCCAGGCATTTTACATTTATCATCTATTGCCAAAAAATTTGGGGATGTTTTTGTGATTGCGCCGGATAAACCACAGTCAGGTATGGGACATGCCATCACCATAAATTCTACACTACGTATACAAAAAACAAATTATCACGTTGGTGCAGTGGATGAGTATAGTTGCACTGGTACTCCCGTTGACTGTGTAAAAATGGCTGTAAATAAATTATTGCCAAGAAAACCGGATTTAGTAGTATCAGGTATTAACCACGGAAGTAATAGTTCAATTAATGTAATCTATTCAGGAACAATGAGTGCTGCCATTGAAGGATCTTTGGAAGGGACATCGGCTGTTGGATTTAGTTTATGCGATTACGATATCAATGCTGATTTCACACCAACAACTATATTTATAGAAAAAATTATAGCTTCCTGTTTAAAGGATAAATTACCTAATGGAGTTTGCTTAAATGTTAACTTCCCTAAGCTAAAAGCTGACGAAATTAACGGACTAAAAATTTGTCGTCAGGCAAAAGCCAATTGGGTGGAAGATTTTGAAGAACGCCAGGATCCGTATGGTCGTGCTTATTATTGGTTAACCGGTAAATTTGTGAATTTTGAACCGGAAGCTAAAGATACTGATGAATGGGCTTTACAAAATGGTTATGTTTCTGTTGTTCCTATTATGCACGATTTAACTGCCCATAATTATATTAATCACTTACAAAACATATTATAACCATGTTAGATAAAATCAATAAAATCTGGGTAGGATTTATATTCGGACTTTTCTTTCCGGCATTTTGTTTCTTTTGCTATTGGCTATTTATGCATAGTCAGTTAAGTTTTCCTAATGGGTTTATCAGATACCTGAGAATGGGAAATATGTTACAAGAAGTAGTTATTGCCTGCATCATTGCAAGTATGGTTGTTTTTTACATTTCACTAAACAAAAAAATATTTGAGTTTGGAAGAGGTTTAATCATTTCATCTTTTTTATACGTAGGATTAGTATTATACATTTCATTACTTTAAAATTTACCCGAATGAAATACTACGTTATTGCCGGCGAGCCCTCAGGAGATCTACATGCATCAAACATGATGAAAGAATTATTATTGTTAGATAATTCTATCGATTTTAGATTTTGGGGTGGAGATTTAATGGAAGCAGTCACTCATCAAAAACCACGAAAGCACATTAAAGATTTAGCTTTTATGGGCTTTGTGGAAGTCGCAAAAAACATCCGTACCATTTTTAAAAATATTGCATTTTGCAAACAAGATATTTTAGATTTTAAGCCTGAAATTTTAATCTTAGTTGATTATCCGGGTTTTAATCTACGAATAGCAGATTGGGCCAAACAACAAGGCATTAGAGTCTTTTACTATATATCGCCAACAATTTGGGCATGGAAAGAAAACCGTGTTGAAATTGTAAAACGCAGCGTAGAAAAAATGTTTGTCATATTACCTTTTGAAGTAGCAGTGTATAACAAACATAATTATCAGGCAGACTATGTAGGTCATCCATTACTGGATGCTATTGAACAAGAAAAATCGTCATTACCTGATAAAGCAACTTTTATTTCAAAAAATAATTTAGATAACAGACCAATTATAGCTGTATTACCGGGTAGCAGAAAGCAAGAAATTGAACGGATGTTTTCGATTATGCTAAATGTAGTTAATGATTTTAAAGATTATCAGTTTGTTATTGCCGGAACAACTAATCTGCCAAAAGAAGCTTACCAGATGGCTATTGATAAAAATTTGAAAGTTGTTTTTAATCAAACATATGCTTTAATGCATAACGCCCATGCAGGGATTATAAAGTCAGGAACCTCAACGTTAGAAAGCGCTTTGTTTAGATTACCACAAGTGGTTTGTTATAAAGGAGGGACTGTCTCTTATTCAATTGCAAGAATGGTTGTAGGAAACAGGGTAAAATATATTTCGTTACCGAATTTGATTTTAGACAAACCTGTAGTTAAAGAATTAATTCAAACCGATTTAACTTCTAAAAATTTAAAAGAAGAATTAACTAAAATTATTACAGGCCCTGCCAGAGAGGAAATGCTGAAAGAATATGATGGATTAATTACACTTTTAGGAAATAGCGGTGCTTCAAAAAAAGTAGCAGAACTCATGTACAATCACATTCATGCAAAAAAGTAAACTAATCATAATTACCAGTACGCTATTATTATTTGCTTCATGGCAAATAACAGATGTATTTGCTAAATCAAAAAAAACAAATGTTCACCTGTTGTCTTCCGTATCAAAAAAATATCAGGCAGATGAAGTTGTAAACATTAAAATATTTTCTCAGGTAAAAGTACAGTCGCTTACGTTTAGTGCCGAAGTAGGCAACTACAGTGTTTGGGCAAATGGAATTGAAATTACCAATACTTCTAAATTCCCTTTAATTAAATTGAGTTATAGCAATGATTCTGTGGAAGTGAAAACATTTGAAAATGTGATTGGAAAATTTAAAAAAGTAAAAATTTCAAGTCCTGATTTAATCAAATCATTTAGAGTAAAATTAATTTCGCCCGACCGAAAACCAAGATTTTATGAATCAAATTTATTTGTTACAGCTGAGTTAGGCGATTTAAAATGTATTAATGAAATATCATTAGACGATTATATTGCAGGAGTAGTTCAAGCAGAATCCGGCAGACGTTCATTTCAGGAGTTTTATAAGGTACAAGCCATTTTAGCCAGAACATTTGCCTTATCTCATTTACAAAAACATATTGCGGAAGGTTTTAATTTATGTGATCATACACATTGCCAAGCTTACTTTGGAAAAACAACCGAACTGGATATTATGAAAGCCGTTACTGATACAAAAGGCAAAGTAGTGGTTGATGATAATTTGAATTTAATTGACGCTGCTTTTCATAGCAATAGTGGCGGACAAACTGCAAATTCCGAAGATGTTTGGGGAAGTAAACTTCCTTATTTAAGAAGTGTAAATGATACTTTTAGTGTAAAAATGCCAAATGCCAAATGGGAACGTAAAATGGCAAAAGATGATTGGTTAACTTATTTAAAAATAAAACATAATTATCCAATACAAGAC